>JAUQXC010000075.1 GCA_030834825.1 Thermoflexales bacterium | reverse complement strand
GCGCACATCGTTACGATTGAGGTTGATGGGCGCCGCCGGGATGAAACTGACGACGTCGAAACCAGGCGTGCGCGAGACATTACCGGCGGCATCTTTCACCCACGTGAAGGCATAGGCCGTCCCCGCAAAGGCTGGTATCGTCGCATTGACGGTGTAGGTGAAGGTATCACCGCTCGAGGCATCCGGCGCAGGCAGCGACACGAACGTGCACGGCAACTCGACCCAGCGCCGCTGCACGACATCATAGTGGTAACGCACGATGCAGAACTGGGCGAGGCCGCTGGGGGTGGCCGGGCCGCCCCCAGCGGGATCGCGCGCGACGATCAACACCTTCACGTTTGGCGTCGTGACGATCGGATCGTTCTCGTCGAACGGGGTGTCATCGCTGATGCGTGTCTTATCGACCGCCGGCGGTGTGGTATCGGGCGGCCGATTTCGAACGATGACCCGGCGCGTGGCGACGTTGTCGTTCTCATTCGCTTCGATCAGGACGTCGGTGCTATCAACTTCGACCTGGATCGCCGCGCGACCGGCCGTGTTCGGCACATTCCACGTCGTCGTGACGGTCGACTGGCCGAAGTTCTGCGTGAAGGCCGGCAGCGGCACTTCGACGTCGAGACCCGGTGCGGTCAACCTCACCCGTAACGTATTCGATACGGCGTCGAGGTCTTCTTGCGTGCCGAATAGTGAGACATTCGCACCGATGACGACTTGCGTACCGGTGAACACCGTAGGCGGATCGATGAAGATGTCATGCGCAACAATGCGCAGATTGGTCGGGAAGATCGTATCGGCGTCGAGCGATTTCAGGAAGGCGACCACCCGCGCTTGATTGGCCGCCGACGTGAGCGGATCGGGTTGACCGGGGCGCAGACCCTTGGTGCGATGCACGGCGTTGCTCAACACACAAGCCAGCGTCTCGCACGCGCCATTGTGATAATACGGCGGCACTTGCCAGATGCCGAGCAGGGATGGAATGTTGAAGCCCACACCCTTGCCGTCGCCGTTATAGTCCTTGCCCAATCCATCCTGACCATTGGCGGCTTTCTCGATCGCGCCGACGTTGCCATCGATCGGGTTGCCTCCACCGGCCACGCCCAGATTGAACGAGCCGATGTCGGACAGGAAGCGATTGAGATATTGTGCGTTGACCGTCGTCGTGACCGGCGGATTCTCAACGAAGATGTCACCGGCGGCCGGTGGTGAGGTGAAGTCTTTGCTGCTGACCGTCCACTTGGTGCCGCCGTGGCACGACTGGCAGCCGGCCTGGAAGAACAACCGGCGCCCCTGCGTTACATCGCTCGGACTGAGGCCGCCCGTCGTGTTGCCACCACCCGCCGTCAATTCAGATGTCGTCAGCGCGCCGTTCGGCGTGCGGATGCCGAAGCGTACCCATTCCTTCATGGCATCCAGCGCAGGCCAGGCGGTGCTGCTGCCGGGCAAGGTCAGTGAGAGTTGCGGTCGCCCGGCGTTGGGTTTGGCAAAGCCGTTGATGATCAGAGGTGCCGTGTTGATGTCGCCCGTGTCGCTGATGATCAAGCCGTGATTCGGATCGAGCGGATTGCCGTTGATAGGCACGGCCAACGGACCGGGGCCGGACACGTTGCGAATATTGATCTCGAAGTCCTGCACTTCGTCGAAGATCGCCGAATAGTTGAGCAGGCGTTGATCGTTGGGATTGTGCGGACTCCACGTGCCGTTCATGGGCACCGATTTGCGCGGGCCGGCGGCGAAGGCCCAGATGTTGCCGTCGGTCAGTCCGGCGAAGTGACAGCTGGCGCAGTTTTGCCAGCCTTCGCTCGATAAGCGATTGACGGTGGATACGGTGGTGCCACCCGGCCGATCGAAGTTGCCGCGCGACGAGAAGAAAATCTCCTTGCCGACTAGTAACTGCTCATCTTGTGTACCTGGGATAGGCAGATTGGTTAGATTGACGACCGTACTGACTGAATCGGTGTTGAGATCGACTACTGCCACATTGCGCGAGATGAAGTTCATCACATAGGCTTTGAACTGGCCCGGCAGCCCTTCACGGATGACGATGCCCAGTGGATTTTTGCCTGCGTTGCGCCCGGTCGTCGTGAGGATGTTCGTATCGTTCAAGTCGATGTAGCGCGTGGTGCTGACGCCAGTGGTGAAGGTGATGGCGCCGTTTGCATCGACGTTGAGCTTGACGAGTAGATCGCTGCCTGCCGACACGACGTAGGCGTTACCACTGCCGCTTTGATTGGTGAAAGCCATCGCCCACGGATTCGCAAAGAACAACTTCGTCTTGCCAGCTTCGGGGAGGCGCGCTCCCAGATGGAGATTCAGTGCACCCAGATCAGTCTGCACGGTACCGGTCACACCGCCCACCACATTGACGAAGGCATGGGTGTCGGCGTTGAAGCGCAGCGGCGCAGCGGGTGCAGCAGCGATGTTGGGCAGGTAGGCCGCCTCGCCGCGAATGACGATGCTTTGCAGTTGATTGGGATAGGCCGGCTCGCCGTTGAAGCCGCTAGAGCGCGCCGTCAGTGTGATCGGCGTGAAGGCGGTCACGCTGCCGCCGATTGTGCTCGACGACGTGTTGATGTCGAGGCGGCACACCACCCCTTCCTTGCCGTTGTTGGTCGCCTGGGTCCCCGTGGAGGTGACAAAGGACAGGAAACGCGTGACGTATAGCTTGGTGTTGTCTGCCGTTACGGCCAGGCCGCGAGGCTGAAAGTGACGATCGGCATCACCCACGTTGCACGTGGTGTTGTTCAAC
The DNA here is from genome assembly GCA_030834825.1 of Thermoflexales bacterium. Lineage (GTDB taxonomy): Bacteria > Chloroflexota > Anaerolineae > Fen-1058 > Fen-1058 > Fen-1058. Next base: position 8,684 of record JAUQXC010000075.1, on the reverse strand, counting down.
GTCACATTGCCGATGATCGAAGGTAGCGTCGGGAAATTCACGTCGGCCTTGATGACGGTGATGGTGTCCTGCCCGCTGTTGGCCACATAGACGCGATTCCCATTGGGTGAGACGACGATATTCCACGGCTCAGCGCCCGTGGTCAATGTCGCTTCAACCACTGCGCCAAAGGGGCTGGTGCTGGAAACGCGGATCACGGTGACTGAGTTATCGGCGGCATTGGCGACGTACACGTATTCGCCGTCGGGATCGATCGCGATGCTCTGCGGCTCGTCGCCCACAGGCAGGCGCGCGATCTCGACGTCGGTGTCCGTGCGGATCACCGACACGCTATCGTCGTCGGGGTTGACGCTCCACACAAAGGCCTTATCGTTCGAGAGGACGATCGGGCTGGAGGTGGTCGGCGCGCCGAAGATCGCTTCAGGCGCTGCCGCTTCCTGCAACATGGCCCGCTGTGCTTGAATACCGGGAACCAGCAGCAAGGCCAATCCCAGGATCACGGCACAGATCGAGGTCACACTGATCAGGCTGACACGGCGGTGTTTCATCGTTTTCATGGCTTCCTCCCTTAGTAAAGGTGTAACAGCTGGTTGGCATTGCGCCTCGCTTGCAATTGGGCGTTCAGGCTTGAGCGAGGCGAGAAGTCATCTGAGCGGCTAAACGCTTGATGCTCTGGTGCTATGATGCCCGAAAAGGCCATGGTTATGCATCTGGCTGGCGAAAGGACTTGACCCGGAAAAAGGATTGTAGCCAGGACTAACTTGAGTCAGGGGCTGGAGTTAGAAAGGCGTCCTAAAAGGATAGTGGCATCAACATCCTGGCAAAGGTTAGTGCCCGCTGCTAACCTTTGCCAGGAATAGCGGTGAAGGTTATCGCTTGATCAGTGGGAGGTTGGTTCAACATATCGATCTCCTTATTAACTGAATTAAGAACGTTACGAAGTCTGTGAGGCCGGCGTGTCACCACGCCGGTCCCGATGCGATCAGGTCAGGGAGTGTAGCTGAACACACCCGTCACCTGGTATTCAACGCTACGCGCGGCAAAGTGCATGTTCAAGTTCTCGCTCTGAGCGACGGCCGGGTCCGGCGTGATGAACCGGAAGTTCATCGCCACAAAGTCATCCTGGTTGAGCGATCCCGGACGACGCAGTGTCACTGTCGCCTTGAAACGGTCGCGGATATGCCCCTCGATATCGCGTTTGATGGCGGCTATCTCGTCGTTGCTAAGGGGCGCCGTGTTCAGGGCACTGACGCGGGTCTGGATGAAGTCATTCAGCACCTGGGCGGCGTCCCCATAGGCGGCCTGCACGGCGCTGGCAGGCGTGTTGTCGTGGTCCCACGTCATCACAATGAACCCAAGCGCCAGCCGCCCGAAGACCGGCTGCACAGCCTTATCGATTCGCCCGACGCTGTCTGAAATGGTGCGCGACTCGCCTTTTTTGAAAGGCCCACCCAGGTTTCCCGGCGTCGCCGGTCGCTTGATAATGAACCGCGTCGGGTCGTTGCTCGAACCGGCGCCCAGCTCGACGGCGATCCCGAAGAGCCACAGGTAAGGCTCCTCCTTGGCGAGGTCCGTCTTCTTGATGACTTTGAACGTGTTCAGATCGACAAGTAACTTGCCCATGGTCAGTCTCCTTTGACTTGAGTTTAAGATTCGGCGATTGAAACATCTTCGACAGCCACTCGGCACTGAGGCGCGAAACGAACGGCGCGATCAAGCATTCGCTGCATGGCTATCATGCCTCAAAACACTCCGCTGGCGCAGCTGTCCGAGGACAGGATTTGCCTTGGAAAAAGGCTTGACACTGAAGGTAACTTGAGTGAGGAGGCAGAGTCAGAAAAGGGTTAAACGGCGAACGATCACACGTCCTTCGCGGGCCGATCGGCGAGGGCCTATTGGGTGTGACCAAAAATAACAGGCACTCAGGCGCTTTTGGTGAACCGGTTGTCGAGGGCACGGCGCACCTGGGTGATCAACGGCGCCCAATCGGTGCCTTTCTCGATAAAGCCATCGCTGCCCGCTTCGACACCGCGCTGGCGGGAAAGGGGATCGTCGTACACGGACACTAAAATGACGAGTGGGGCGTCGGGCAGCTGCTTCAGCGATCGGGTTACGGCGTACCCATCCAGCTGCGACAATTGAACGTCGAGGATGACCAGGTCGGGTGAAAGCTCCGTTGCGCGCTTCAAAGCGTCCAGGCCGTTCGTCGCTTCGCCGACGACGGTGAGGTCGGGTTCGTTCTCGAGCAACCAGCGCAGCGATTCACGCACGATCGGAACATCGTCGACGATCAGGACGCGATGCAGCTGGCTGCTCATCATGCCGTTCTTGCCTAAGTTGAGACGCCAACCATCGTTCGCCGCGATCGAGTGTAAAGGAGGACGGCGCCGGCCATGATCGCAGCAATGAGATAGGCACCAAGGTAGATGAGCTCACCGGGTTTTTCAGCAAAGTTAAACTGGCCGAGGTAGATGAGGGCGGCGACCATCAACAGCACCGTCATGATCAGTCCGGCGCGCGCCGAGAGCACCGTCAACCGACCCGGCCAGACCGTGCCGCCGCGCGCGGTGCCACTTAGCGGGATGACCGCGATATAGCCTGTGCCGGCCGCAAAACCGACAGCCAGGAGCCGAATCCAGCGCGGTGCGGCGGGACCTTCCGCCGTCACCTTCGGGCGTCGTCTCGCCCAATCGACGATGCCTTTCACAGCCACGAGCGCAGCGACCACGATCGTCGCCAGATAACCTGAGGCCAAGATCGTGTTTACACGAAGTGCGCCGCTGTGCAAAACCAGCACGTCTGCTTCCAGCAAACCGAGTGCCCAGAGATAGAGGCAGGCCGCATAGCTGATGGGCCAGCGCCACGTGCGCGCGCTTTCCCAGGCAAAGGCTGCGCTGGCCAGATAAAACGCGCCGATGGTCATCGTGACGAAAGGCGAGACCGTCCACAAAAATACTTGTGTCGCCCACTCAGGTGCAACGAACAGGATCGCACACAGCAGGGCAAAGAGGATCGCGACGAGGCGCGTCAACAGGCGGGACATGGACGACAACATGTGCGACGCCTTTCAACTCTTAACCATTTCTGTGTTGGCCTGCGCGCTGATACGTTGTATATTCTCCGGATTGAAGAACGTCTCGGGCGAAATCATGCCTTCGATGGCCTGGTAGTAACGGTTCGTCTCTTCTTGATTATCACGTAGCGCGAGTCGTAATTGGAGCATCTCTGGGGGAAGCGGCTTGAACTGCGCCCGATCGAGGTTCTGCCGATAGATGAGCATGGTGGCCTCGTTGCGTCGACGCTCGTACTCTGCCAGCGCTTGCTCAAGGGGCCGCCGTCCCGACAGCCCGTCATCCAGAGACTCCACCAGTAGATCGGCATCTCGAAATGCGTCGCAGATACCGAGCGCCATATACGGATCCTTGTGGCACCCCGCATCCCCGACCAGCGCCCAGCCCAGGCCGTATGGTTTTCGGAAGAAATTCGGAAGATCGGTCATCCCATAAAGGCGTTCTTCGCGTCGTCCCGCACGAACTTGCTCGGCTAAATCCGGTACCTCATCGATGGCGGCCAGCATCTGCCCTTCAATGTCTGATCGAACGGTGACCAGCTCCGTAGATGACCAACCGACAAAAATGCCCGTGAGCCCATCATTAGTAGGAAAGGCAAACACAACCTTTTTTCCTCTGACAGCCACCCGCAGCTCGTCCACGGGTACACCACTCCAATAGGAGAAATACCAGCAAGTGAGCGGCGGAACGACCTCGTACTTCGGCGCCTGGACAGTTTGGGCCAGAACTGAATTCCTGCCATCAGCCCCAATGACTACGGTGGCTTGCTCCGTGATAATCGGACCTCGGCCTCCGATGCACCCGCGAATTCCAGTAATTCGAGCGCCGTCGGAGGTAAAACTCTCCACCGTGAATCCTTCGCGTAATTCAGCGCCCGCTTCGACGGCCGCCTCTACCAAGATTTTGTCGAGTACGATTCGTCGTGGGCCATAGCCGAACGCCACACCATTAACTATCAGATCCCTGCCCGTGAGAGTAATCCCGTCATCATCTCCCGTAAACGCTGTGACTGGCGGGCAATTTGTCGCCACGATCCGATCAAGCAGGCCCCAGCGCTGGAGAAGCCGCGGGCCCTGACGGTGAATGAAGTGGCCGTGTGGAATATCCTTGGGAAACGTGGCGCGATCGACAACCAGAACCTGATAGCCCTGCCGCGCCAGGAGCATCGCGGTCGATGCACCGGCACAGCGTGCGCCTATTACAATGACGTCGTACATGTTTGAATCCCCCCGTGCCTTTGAGCCTATCAGCAGACTTTAATTTCTCTATGATAGGACAAGCCTAACGAAAGTGCATCTGTTGGGAGATAGAGTTTAAGCGAGAAAAAGGTTAGCCGTGGAGGCTAACCTGGGGTAGAGCAATGAACCTGTCGAAAGTTGGAGCCTGTTTGTCCTTGTGAAGGCGTGTGACCTTCCGTCGCACGCCCTCGCAGAGACATGCTCCCAGAAGTGCGTTACGTCAGTCCATGTTTGACAGCGTACAGCGCCGCCTGTGTCCGATCGGCCACCTCCAGCTTCGACAGGATCGCGCTGACATAGCCTTTGACGGTGCCCTCGGTCAGATGCAAAGCCGCCGAGATTTCCTTGTTGCTCTTGCCCTGTGCGATTAAGCGCAACACATCGCCCTCGCGCTCAGTCAAGACTTCAAGCGGTGATGGCTTAGGTGGTTCGCTGATCTGCTGCATCAAGCGCTGCTGCGCCTCAGGATGCAACGTGGGTCGGCCCTGTGAGGCTTCGCGAATCGCGCGCACCAGCTCAGGCTTGAGGACATCCTTGAGCAAATAGCCGGTCGCGCCGGCTCGAATCGCGGCATGCACCCGCTGGTCGTCGGTGAAGCTCGTCAACACCAGGATGTGGCTGGCGGGACACAGTTCGCGCAAGTGGTGCATCGTTTCCAGGCCGTCCATTTCTGGCATGACCAGATCCATCAATACGACATCGGGGCGCAGATCGACCGCGAGGGTCAGGGCTTCCCTGCCATTGGGCGCTTCGCCCACCACTTCAATGTCTTCTTCTTCCGCCAGAAGCATTTGCAGACCCTCACGCACGATGGCATGATCGTCCACCAACAACACACGAATCGTCGAGGTCATGATCCCTCCTCCCACAAAGGCAAGGCCACTTCAATCGTCGTGCCGGCGTTGAACTCTGAGGTCACCCTGAACTGTCCGCCCAAGATTTCGGCGCGCTCACGCATCGTCTTAAGGCCGAAGCCACTGCTCGAGCTATCGCCAATCGATCGCTGGGCGCCGACTTCACTGAATTCAAAACCGGCGCCATCGTCTTGCACGGTTAAGTGCAAGGCACCGGGCGCAGCACTCAATCGGATCCAGACGTGTTGCGCGCGCGCATGTTTGCCGACATTGTTCAGGGCTTCTTGCGCAATGCGATAGAGCGCTTCTTCATGGCTCAGTGGAAATCGTCCCACAGTCGACACGTACTGGCGAGCGTCCACCTCGATCTTCAACCCCTCACGCCTCAGGTTGGCCACATGCTGTTGCAGCGCCGCAGCCAGTCCGTCGCGTTGAACGCGCGTCAGACCCGGGACAATCTGTTCAGGTTGAACCTCAGACGATTTGGGCAGCGCCGCCAGCTGGGAATCGGGCGGCCGCAGCTCAAACAACAAGGCCCGCATCTCCGCCAAAGCGGTCCGACTTAATTCTAACACGCGATTGATACGCCGTTCGCCTTCCGTCGGATCGCGTCGATAAGCGGGCGCAATCGACTGCGCGATCAGCATGAGACTGAAGATCAACTGTGTCACCGAATCGTGCAGGTCACGTGCCAGGCGCTGGCGCTCTTCGAGCACGCCCACTTCCTGCGCCCGCTCGAACAGGGCTACATGCTCTAGGGCAATCGCCAGCTGATCGGCCACAATACTCATCCCGGTCACATCGCCTTCGCGGAAACTGCGCGCACTGGCCAGGTCGAGCACGCCCAGCAGGCGATCGCCCAATAAGATCGGGATCGCCAGCTCCGCGCGCAGTTCAGTCTTGGGCACCGGTATGTAACGCGGATCCGTTGTCACGTCGTTGATCAGTTGGGGCGCGCGTTGGCGCGCGGCCGCGCCGAGGATGCCCCGCCCGATCGATTGACGATACCCATCCGACTCACCGCGCGGCCAGCGGCTGGCCCGGGCCCGCTGCACGAGCACAGTCGCATCGAGCGGATCGAGCAAAAACAGCGAGACGTGATCGTACCCCAGGCGATGGTGCAGCTCCTCGACCGTGGTGGCAAACAGCTCGTGAGGGTTCAGGCGGGCCGCAATGCGTTGACTCACGCGAGCGATCAGGCCCAACCGTTCGGTGCGCTGCTTCTCGCGTTCAAAGCGCTGGGCGTTTTCGATCGCGGACGCGACCTGATTGGCCGACGAGCGGAACAAGCGCAGTTCGTCATCGGTCCATTGATGTGGCGCCGTGTGCGATAACACCAGGTTGCCGATGCGCCGGCCGCCGACAATCAAGGGGATCAGTGCGAGCGCGGGCCGGCCACTTTCGATTTGTTCACGGCGCAAAAAGTCGGGCACGCGGGAATCTGTGGCGACATCGACGATGGCCACCGTCTGTCCACTGTCCAACAAGGGATTGAGCGGATCGTCGGTGAACGGCATGCGTTCGTCGATGTGTTGAACACCCACGCCCGGTTGAAACACATAGAGCACGCGAAAGTGGGTGGGCCGTTCGCCGCTTTCCGGCTCGAACAAAGCCAAGCTGCAGCGATAAGGGCTATGGGTCGCGACTTCTTCCAGAGCGGCTCGCATCACTTCGTCGGGATCACGGGTGATGCTGATGCGCTCGCTCAAAGCATAAAGCCGTGAGAGTTGCTCGACATTCGACTGCATCTTGGCGAACAAGCGCGCATTCTCGATCGCGATGGCCAGCTGATCGGCGATGATCTCGAGGCTCACCGCATCATCCGCCGTGAAGGGCTGATCGTTTTCAATATTCAGCGCACCCAACACACGCTCGCCAATGCGGATGGGCGTGGCAATCTCAGCGTGAATCGTGCGCGCCCCTGGAATCGCGATATAGGCGGGATCGGCATGAACATCATTGACGACGACCTGCCGACAGGTGCGTACCGCGCGGCCGATGACGCCTTCCTCGATGGATTGCCGATATTCGCCGACGACGGCCGTGCTGTACAATCCGCTGCGCGCACGTAGCACCAAAGTGCCCGGTTGATCGGCGGCGATCAACAACAGAGCAATGTTGGAGTAGTGCAAGTAGGTGTTAATGGCCTCGATCGCCGTTTCCAATAATTCGTCCATGCTGACACTAGCCGTGATGAGATGCGAAACGCGGCTGATCGTCGCAATCCGATCGGCCCACTCGGCCGATAGCGACGAACCGCGATCTGGATGGTCAGGTTGGACGTCAGCGTTAGGCATGAGGATCGACACGAAGCAAGTCTGGCCTGGCTGAAGCACAGACTCGCTTCCACACTATTCCCTTTCCTCGACTGACTCCAGTTATAATCCGATTTCCTTGCTTTCGTCAAGGACGACATTCCCACTTGAGCGTCAATGTGCAAGAAGACCTACTACTGCCTGCTTTATGAATTATGGGTCTTCCGACTTCGACGGGAATTGCTCTGGCTGGATGGTCACATCCAGCGTTCACGAACGGCGGATGTGCCATCCGCCAGGAGCATTTGCTGATAATCCCGCTCAACCCGGAAGAGCCAGAATTATTTGGTAGGGAACAACGAACTCGCTTCCTGAGGGATTCAGGGAGCGAGTTTTGATTTGCGGGCCAATTCGCCTTGACAGGTCTCATTCCACAGCGGCACTGGATGTCGTATTCTGCAACATCAGCGTTAGAGTCTTGCAACACCAAGAGAATCTATGTTATACTACGGTTTGCGTCAGGTTGGTAAAACATGACTTGGTGAAAAATCATACCACCGAACGGAAGATTGTAAGTAACGTCCCAGTCAATGACCAACGCGGCGATGTCATTCCCGCCTGGTTCAAACGGGACTCCCAAGTGGTTACCATTGTAAGCAGCTTGCCCAACACCTCCATCGAGCAGCAATGTGTTTTGCCTCAGCCATATCTTTGTGAACTAATCAAGGAGCGTTGAAATGCCAGAAGAAAGTATTGTCGATACCAGTCGGCCTAACGCGGGACGCATCTATGATTACCTCCTCGGCGGCAGTCACAACTTTGAGGTTGATCGCCAGGCCGCTGAAGGGCTTCTCCAAAGGGCGCCGTTTCTTACCAAGTTTACACGCCTCCAACGTTGGGCCTTGCAGGACTTGGCGACGCAGCTGACAGAGCAGCGAGGGTTCGATGTAATCATTGACTTTGCTTCTGGCCTGCCTACCAACGATCATATTCATCATGTGGTTCCGACCGGTACAACGGTGATTTACTCCGACTATGATCCAGTTGTTGTGGAATATGCCCATGAACTTCTGACTGATACACCCAATGTGTATTATTTCGAATCTGATGCGCGCCGTCCCGATGCGTTGCTAAATCGTGCTGAAGTGCAACAGATCTTGAAAGGGCGAAGGAATGTCGCTCTGGTTTATTGGGGCATCAGTGTATTTTTGCCTGATGAGGATTTAGCCAACATTGCCCGTACGCTTTACGATTGGACGGATAAGC
>JAUQXC010000074.1 GCA_030834825.1 Thermoflexales bacterium | reverse complement strand
GCGACCACGTTTCCATGCGTTCCAGCCGGAAATGACGCAAGTCGTGGCGAAGATGATCGTGCGCCACCAGGTACCACGCTCCGCTGAAGTTAACCAGCCCGTAAGGATCGGCTTCGCGTGTTTGAGCCGCGCCCTCGCGTGAGCGGGCATGATAATGAAAGCGCACGCGCCGTCGTTCCAGGATGGCGCGCCGCAGTTGGCGCAGCAGCTCACTCTCTTGCTCGTTGGCCGCATCGACGATTAACATGATACTCTCCTGCACTTCGCGCACCTCAGCCCGCAGCGGTTCCGGCAGCACCGCTTCGATTTTGCGGCTGGCTGCGGCCGCCGCAGTGCGATAGCGCTCGTCAAAGCTGTCGGCAATACTGTCACTGCCCAGTAACAGCATAATCGCTTCTTCGGTGCTGAAGCGCAGCGGCGGCAGAAAGTAACCTTCCATCAGCGAATAACCCTGCCCCGTCATGGAGACGACCGGGACACCCGCTTCCGTCAACGCCTGCATATCACGATAGATTGTACGCTTGCTGGTCTCAAAGATGGCGGCCAGATCCTCGGCCCGCAAGTGGCCTTTCGCTTGCAATTCCAAAATGATCGCCAGCAACCGATCGGTACGATTCATCTCATTCTCCTGCAGCGCGCAGTTGTTGATACGCCGGTCGCTCTGATCTATCCGGGCGCAGCAGCCCGTAGGCGGATTTTGATCGCTCTGCACCCAGCAGCGGCTGCTGATAGAGATCGAATAAGTGATACGGCTGCGTCAAGTCAAACCAATGGATCAGCGCGTTGAGCACACTCAACCCCGGCAGCACGCAGCTCACTGTCGCTGACTGTCTACCGTGTTGCAATCGCAGTTAGTGTAGATCCAGAGTTTGGACATGTGCCTCCTCACGGCGATTCTATCATGCCTTGCACAGGCTGATGTTCGCTGTGGGGTTGCGGGCGGCATGCTTGAGGCGCAGTGCAGGATGAGGCTGACCGAGCAGTCTCTTAGGTGGGTGAGGCGGTATAAGTTAATTCAGGCTATTTGTCTTTTCCAATCGCGGATGTATAATCTGCAATCAGGCGCAACAAGAAATCGCTACCCGCATCCATTGAACTGAGCGAATGGCAGTCTACCGTGCTTGCCCCGCGAGGGATTGAGAGATGCCACACCCCAACGATCTGCCCACCTCTGAGACCCAAACCAGCGAACGCCACATGCTGAGTCGACGACAGCTTTTGGAAGTAGCTGCGACCTCGTTAGGGGCGGTGGCAGGGATAAGGATGCTTCCAACACACTGGGTTAAACCCGCCATCGAAGTCAGATATCTACCTGTCCATGCCCAAGTCTCTTCTCTGTCCACATCCACACCGACACCTACCTCCACATCCACACCGACACCTACCCCCACGTCCACACCGACGCCTACCCCCACGGCGCAGCCGCGTTGCGCGGCCAATCTTGCTGGACGGCTCGCGACTGACGCTTCCGGTCGATTTCAATGGTACGAGTTCTTTGGAGCACATTCTTTTAATGCAGCAGATAGCATGGTGTTGTCATTCGGGATCATTCCTTTTAACTTAGAAGATTCCTACATAGCCCTGGACGAGATAGATGGTCGTACAGGCTATGCCCTTACGTTTTCGAACGGCCTGGTGAACGGAAGTGTGCCGTATTTGCCGAACGCCTGGAATTGCGTAGAGGCCGAATTCGACTTCAGCACCAGTCAGTACAGGATCTCCGTAAACGGATCAACCAGCGGCCCGCTACCGTTTAACTATGCCGATTCGAACTCGGTGCAAGCCCTACGGGTCCATCATTTCCCCAGTGCCAACAGTCAGGCGATTGGATGGCTGGATTCAATTCGCATCGTCCACATTGCAACGGCGGGCTCGGCAGACCTCTTTGAGGCAAATTTTGATGATGGCACAGTGTACGTATGTGTGCCAGGGACGATTACAGCTCTGCCACTGCCCTGATCTCAAATTGGATTCCGCACACACCTATTCGTTTACTCACCTACTCCGCGCAACCGTCGATACGCCGGTCGCTCTGATCCATCCGGACGCAGCAGCCCGTAGGCCGATTCGGATCGTTCTGCGCCCAGCAGCGGCGCGATGTTGAGATTCCAGATAATCAGTGGCCCCACCCAGGCCCGATCGCGCCGTAGCTCGATCGCGCGCAGTAAATACGCCGCTTGATCGTCTTCGGTCACCTCACGCGCATAATCCCAGCCCGCCGTATCCACTGCGCCAAATTGATCGATCGACGGCCAGCCAAATTCCGTCACCCACAATGGCTGGTCGAGGTTGGCCTCACGCAGGAGCGTGTGATAGTCCTCCAACGTGTCGAGAAAGAAGAAACTGGGGTGATTACTGTAACCCGATCGCAGGTGCGCCGCGTCAGCAGCCCGCTCGTCGGGTGGATTCGCCGCCCCATAGGGATGCACGCCAATCGCATCGACCAGCTCACCCACACCCGCCGCGATCATCGTGCGCAGGAAACGCCGATCGTCAATCGCCTCCACGCCATCGTCGATGCCCGTCACGGCCGGCGCACCGCTGATGAGAATGGCTTCCGGATCGCCCGCACGCGCGCCCTCAACCCCGGCGCGGATCAGTTCCACAAATTTCGCCGCGCTCAGCTCATGACCGCGCCACTCGCGCTTCAAGTTCGGCTCATTCCACAATTCATATGCGGCCACGCGACCCCGGTAACGGTCGGACAGCGCGTGCATGAAATCGCGGAAGATTGTGAAGTCACTCGGCGGACCGTCCTCTTCCACGGGCTCAGGGCGACTGAACCCCGGCGCACGCGCCACACTGAACATGATCTTCAGGCCGCGCTGCTGCGCCCCGGCGACTAGCAGATCGAGGTCGGCCCAGCGATACAGGCCCCGCGCATATTCAACGGAATTCCAATCGATCTGCTGTTTAATCCAACCCACGCCCAGATTTTCCGCCGAACGGAGGCCGTTAGCGCCCTCCGGCCCGATGAAGTGGCCCTGCACGCCGATATCGGGTTTGGGAACGGGCGTCGTCATCGGGGTGGGAGTTGCAGGAGGACGTGTTGGAGTGGTGGATGCGGCGAACGTGGGAACGACTAACGTTGCGGTTGCAGAAAGTGGAGCAGGTTGCCCGCTCAATGAAGCGAGCGAAACGATCAACAGCAATGTGCCGAGCACACCTAGCCCGGCAATGAGAGTGATTATAGCGCGACGTGACATGCGCGCGATTGTAGCACACCCTCACCCCCGACCCCTCTCCTGTGCTTTGTAAAGCACAGGAGAGGGGAGATCAACCACTGATCACACGCCCCTGCTCCACCTCGATCACCTGATCGACGTGTTCCAATGCCACCCGGTGATGCGAGATGATCAACACCGTCCGATCGGCCATGAATGACTCCAACGATCTGAAGAGCTGCTCTTCCGTGATCGCGTCGAGGTTGGCGGTCGCTTCGTCCAGGATCAAAATCGGCGCGTTCTTCAGGATGGCACGCGCCAGCGCCAGGCGTTGACGCTCACCACCGCTGAGCAGCAAGCCATTTTCACCGATCGGTGTGTCGTAGCCCAGCGGTAAACCCGCGATGAACTCGTGCAGCTGCGCCTGATGGCAGGCCGCCTTGATCTGCTCGTCAGTCGCGTCGGGGTTAGCCAGCCGCAAATTATCGCGCAGGGTAGCGTTGAAGAGATGCACGTTCTGCGGCACCACGCCCAACAGCGCGCGGACATCGTCGGCGCGATAGTCGTGCAGGTCGCGTCCGCCCAGGGTAATCTGTCCCTCGTGATAATCCCAGAACCGCAGCAGCAGATTCACGATCGTCGATTTGCCCGAACCGCTCGCTCCCACGATGGCGGCCCGACTGCCTGCCGGGATTGTGAAGCTCACCCCATCGAGCGCCAGGGGATCGTTTGGGTGGTAGCGAAAATGCACATCCTTAAAGGCAAGGGTGAGATCAGTGTCTGTCTTTGCGAGAAGTCCATAAGACGACGAAGCAATCTCCTCAAGCCGAGAGTGAGATTGTTTCGTCACGCGCTTCGACTCCACTCCGTTCCGCTCACGCCATGTCTTGGCCGCCGGCCGAGTGGCGCGCGGGGCGGCATGCGCTCCTCGCAATGACGCAGATTCAGTGGGATCACACACTTCCGGCGCAGCATCGATCAACTCAAAGAGCCGACGGCCCGCAGCCTGGCTGGCCTCCAACTGTTGCAGCGCCAGCGCCAACGGCTGCACGGCTTCAAAGCTCGCAATCGCCGTGAGGGGCAGCACAGCCAGGTACACGCCCTCGATCTGGCCGCCGCTCACCAGCGGGATCGCCAGCCACAACACCGTCAGCGCGGCCAGGCTGGTGAACAACACCGTCAGCGCATTGCTCACGCCGCGCAGCAGCGCCTGCTGTTCCTGCACCCGCTGGAGTTCATCGCTCAAGCGCAGCACTTTGGCGCGATGTGCGTCAGCCTGATCGAACGCCAGCAGATCGGCCAGGCCTTGAATCTCATCAACCAGCATCGCGTTGAGTTCAGCCCGCGCGGCAATGAGCTGACCCGCGGGCCTCTTCCCCAGCCACCGCATCGTCAAGGGCAGCGCCACACCCGTTAACGACAAGAAGACCGACAGCGCCAACGCCAATGATCCATCAAACGCCCCCAAAATCAAACAGGCTAAGACGACGACCAGTGCGGCCGCGATCGGTGGCACGATCACGCGGATGTAGAAGTTCTCCAGCGTTTCGATATCGGCTACGCTGCGCGTTAACAGATCGCCGCTGCGATACTGCATTAGCCGCGCGGGGGCCAGCGGCTCGATCGCGCGGTAGAACCACACGCGCAGATGCGTCAGGATGCGGAACGTGGCCGTGTGCGAGAAGTAGCGCTCCAGATAACGCAAGATCGCGCGCAGGGTCGCAAACAGGCGCACACTGGTGATGGCCAGCGCCAGCTCAGAGACATTGACCATGAGCGCCGCTTTGGAAATGAGATAAGCCGACAGCGCCATGAGGCCCACACTGGCTCCAATAGCGAGGAAGTTCAACCACACGGCCAGGGTCACCCACCATTTGAATGGTGCAATGAGTTTGAGGAGACGGGCGAGAGTGCTCACCGTCCACCTCCTTCGTAGCTGGCGACCAGTTGCTGATAAACGCCGCCTTGCTCCAACAACGATCGGTGTGTGCCTGCCTGGACGGCGTGGCCTGCCTGCACCACTACCACCTGATCGGCGGTGTAGATCAACTTCAAGCGATGTGCGATGATCAAGGCCGTGCGCCCACGCAGCAACCGATCGAGCGCATCCTGAATCAACCCTTCGCTCTCTGCATCCAAATGCGAGGTGGCTTCGTCAAGGATCAGGAACGGCGCATCCTTGAGAAACGCCCGCGCGATGGCGAGACGCTGTTGCTGGCCGCCGCTCAGGCGCGCGCCCTGTTCCCCGATCGGGGTGTCGTAGCCCCGCGCCAAGTGTTGAATGAACTCGTGCGCATGGGCAGCCTTCGCCGCCGCTACAACTTCAGCTTGCGTGGCCTGGGGTTTTGCCAACCGCAGGTTGTCCGCAAACGTGCCATAGAAGAGATGCGGTCGCTGCGGTACCCAGGCGACTTGCGAGCGCCAGGTGGCCGGATCAATTTCGCTCAGCGGTATTCCAGCGATTGTGATCGATCCGCCGTTAGGCTCAATGAAGCGCAGCAGCAAATTGGCGACCGTGGTCTTGCCCGCACCCGTTGCGCCGACCAGCGCGATCTTCTGCCCGTGTGGAATGTGCAGTGAGAAATCGCGCAATGCCGGACGCTGCCCGTTATCGTACGCGAACGAGACGCGCTCGAAGCGAATATCCGATCGGGTTACTGGTGCTCGCCGAGGATGGTCATATCCTCGACCTTGGGCAGGCTGTGTCCCTCCCACTGGAGCAGGCGCTGTATCCAAAATCGTAAAAACCCGTTCGGCGGCTGCCCTGCCCGCTGCGCCCGCGTGATATTTCAGCGCCAGTTGCCGCAGCGGCAGGAAAAACTCCGGCGTGAGGATAAGCACGGCCAGCGCGCGATCGAAGACAATGTCGCCGCTGATCAGGCGTAGACCAATCTCAACGGCCACGAGCGCCGTGGCGATGGTGCTGCCCCATTCCAACACGAGCGCCGTTTGAAAAGCGGTGCGCAGCACTTCCAGCGTGGTGCTGCCGTACCGCGTGCTGATCGCACGAATGGTTTCGATCTTTTCACGGCTACGCCCGAACAGCTTCAGCGTGGCCAGCCCCTGCAACATATCGAGGAAGTAGGCGCTCATCCAGCTCAGTTCCTGGAAGCGCCGTTGCGCGATGTCTTTCACACTGCTCCCAATCAACGCCAGCAACAAAACGAGCAGCGGGCCGGTGAATAACAGGACGAGCGTTGTCAACGGATCGAGGACGAGCACCACGACGAAGATCAAGAGCGGCGCCAGTCTGGCCAGCAGGCGCGCGGTTTGATAGGCGGTGAAATATTCGTCGAGGACTTCCACGCCTTCGACGACGGCATTCACCAGCTCGCCGCTGTGTTCACCGCGCGTATAAGCTGGACCCAGCGCAAAGAGGTGGTGCGTGAGATCTTGGCGCAAGCTGCCTTTCAGGCGGCTAGCTGCGCGCTGCGCCAGCACATCGCCGCTCCAGACGAATAGCGCGCGGAGAACAGCCAACGGCAGCAGAACGAACAAAAATGGCAGAACATCCGTCAACGTCTGGCGGAGAATGAAGACGCGATTGACAACCACGCTGAGGAGCCACGCCTGCGCCACCACGCACAGTGCCGCCAGGAAACCGGCCACCACAGCCAGCGACAACAGCCCATGGGCCAAGCGATTGTAGCGGAGGAGGCGTTTTTCAGTCATCGCAACTCCAGACGGGTCAGGTGGCGTACCGGCCGCCGTGCCATTCAACCATTCCCGCGCCACCCGGTAGATCTGGCTGTAACGAAAACGGATGACACACCGGTCATCCGTCCTCGTCGTGAAGTCGTATCGCTTACGACTCGATCGTTTGCCGGGTGATGCGCTTGCGGAACGTGTAATACGTCCAGCCTTGATACATCAGAACGATCGGGACAAAAATCAGCGCCACCACGGTCATCACGGAAAGTGTATACGGCGTCGAGGAAGCATTATAGATCGTCAGGCTCCAGTCCGGGTTGAGGCTGGAGATCATGACGCGCGGGTACAGTGTCATGAAGACGGTCACGATCGCAAAGGCAATCGCGATGGCCGTCGACGCAAACGCCCAGCCATCATGCTTGTTGCGGATGAACCAGCCCGCCGCCAGCAAGGCGGTCAAGCCCGTGAGGGGCACGACGCCCGGAACCACGCCGAGGCGCGCGATGATGTCCGTCGCGAGATCAAGTCCGATGATCGTGACGACCGCCAGGGGCACGGTAATCAGCCACGCCCGCCACGCCGTCTGGCGCGCCCGATCGGCCAGCTCGCCCCCCAGTTTGCCGCTCAAGAACACCGCGCCATGCAACGTCGCCAGCGCCACGGTATACACGCCGGTGAGCAGTGTGAACGGGCTAAGCAGCGAGAAGAAATCACCCACATAGTTCTGTTGCGCATCGATCGGGACACCCTGCAGCAGGTTCCCCAACGCCACGCCCCACAGCAGCGCCGGCAGCAGGCTGCCCAAAAAGATCGACCAGTCCCAGAAGCTGCGCCAGCGCGGCTGCCGGTTCTTGCTGCGAAACTCAAACGACACGCCGCGCATGATCAGCGCCACCAACATCAGCACCAGCGCCAGATAAAATCCGCTGAACATCGTCGCATACCACATGGGGAAGGCCGCGAACATCGCGCCGCCCGCCGTCAACATCCAGACCTCATTGGCATCCCACACCGGCCCGATCGTATTGATGACCATGCGTCGCTCGGTATCATCCTTGCCCAGTATCGGCAGCAGAATGCCCACCCCAAAATCAAAGCCTTCCAGCACAAAGAACCCGGTGAATAGCACCGTAATCAGAATGAACCACACTGTATTGAGATCCATGTTTGGCCTCCACGCGATCGGGCTTTAGTACAGGCCGACCGGCTGTGCATCTTTGACCGGATCGCTCTTGCCGAAGCGATTGAATAGATAGATCGCCACGCCCATCAAGGCGCCATAGAGCGCTGTAAACAGGACCAGCGAGAACAGCACCGCCAGCCCGCCTACGGTATTCGACACGCCGTCCACCGTCTTCATCAGTCCAAAGACGATCCAGGGCTGGCGGCCCAGTTCCGTCAACAACCAGCCGCTGGTATTAGCCAGGTAGGGCAGTAGCATCGCGAAAGGCAGAATTCGCAGGAAGCGCCCGCTCAGTTCAACCTTGTTCCGAAGCACCAGGTAGAGCGCCAGGAACGCCAACAGCGCCATCAAGAAGCCCGCCCCTACCATCGCGCGGAAACTCCAATAGTTCCAGGCCAGCGGCGGCGCGTAATCATCCGGGCCATACTGTTGGGTGTACTCGGCCTGCAAATCGTTGATGCCCTTCACTTCACAGTCGAAGTTATTGCACGAGAGCAGGCTTAAGATGCCGGGAATACGGATGGCAAAGACTTCTTTGCCCTGTAAATCACCGATGGTCAACAACGAAAACGAGGCCGGTTGCTCCGAGTCATACAAAGCTTCCGCCGCAGCCATCTTCATGGGTTGCGTCCGCACCATGTGCTGTGCCTGGGCGTGTCCAACGAAGATCACAAACACGGCGCCGATCACGGCGGCCACTGTGCCGATCTTGAAAGAGCGGGTAAAGAAATCGGGATTGGTCTTACGCCGCAAATGCCAGGCGCTGACGCCTAACACGAAGAAGGCGGCTGTGATGAGGCCGGCGAAGAACACATGCGGCCATTGCACCCACACGTTGGGATTGGTCAGCAGCGCGACGAAATCGGTCATTTCGGCGCGGCCATTGCGCACGGCATAACCGACCGGCTGTTGCATGAAGGAGTTGGCGATCAAGATCCAGAGGGCTGACAAGTTGGACGCGATCACCACCAACCAGATCGACGTGAGGTGAACACGTTTGCTCAACTTGTCCCAGCCGAAGAACCACACCGCAATGAAGGTGGATTCGAGGAAGAAAGCCAGCAGTGCTTCCACCGCCAGCGGCGCGCCGAAGATATCGCCCACAAAGCGCGAATATTGCGACCAGTTCATGCCAAATTGAAATTCCTGCACGATGCCGGTCACCACGCCCACGGCAAAGTTAATCAAGAACAGCTTGCCCCAAAATTTGGTCATCTGCTTGTAGGTCTCGTTGCCGGTGCGCACATACAGCGTTTCCATGATCGCCACCAGGATCGAGAGACCCAGCGTCAGCGGTACAAAAAAGAAGTGATAGATGGTGGTGAATGCGAACTGCAGACGCGCTAAAACCAATGCATCCATGTTCTGGCTCCTGTTGGATTTCCCCGCAGCGGATGTCTCTTTTCTCCCTGTGAAATTCTCACGGCAATAAGCAACTCCTTAACGCAATTGAATGAGTGGGCTGGTTGAGGTTGAGCGCGCCGAGGCGGCGATGGCCGCGAAGTTGTAGGCGGCCAGCCGCGCGCGAAGTTCACGACACAGTTCGGCCCAGACCGGATGGACGGGGCAAGTGCGCGTGCTGGCGCACTCGCTGGGCTGGCGGTTGCACCGATTGAAGGTGATTGGCCCATCGATCGCTTCGACGACCTCCAGCAGATTAATCGCTTCAGGCGGACGCGCCAGCTGGACGCCGCCATTGACGCCACGTTGGCTGTGCACAATGCCTTCGGCCGCCAACCGGGCGCTAATCTTGGTAAGGAAAGGCAGTGGGATGTTGTGGCGTTGGGCGATCGTTTCACAGGACAGCCGTGTACCTTTAGGCTGCAAGGCAAGTTCCAATATGGCGCGTACGGCGTAGTCAGCTTGTCGGGTAATTTCCATGATCAGAGACTACTAAATCGGATAAAATCTATCAGGAATTAGGATACCGCTTTCGTAGAGGTAGCTCCAGTGAGAGATGTCACGCCGACACATGACACTTGTCACCGAACTCGCCGGACCCACGCTGCTTTGAAAGCGGCGTTGTCGGTCTGACCACGCTTGATCAACATCACCGCCGGCGCCTCAGCGGTCAGCCGGTCGGGTTCAGTAACCGGGGCGCTGCAAATCCGATCGGCGCCAGCGGAATAGCGGCCGATCTTCAATGGGCCTGATGAATCTCGATTGACTCTCGGCCTGTTACGGCTTAGAATGAAAGGGCCATTCTTTCGGTGGAGGTGTCACAATGAGCGTTCCCAAACTCGACGGCAACACCGAACTGATCATCGTCCAATACATGCTGCGCGATCTGGAAGAGTACGTGAAGTCCGATGTGCTGTACTGGCACGTGGCCGAACCGAATCCACTGGGCAGCCACATGCCGCAGTTGACGCTGGGCGGCTTGCTGGAAGCGACCACGCGCGCCGAGGTGGCACAGAACGACCTGACGGCCAGCCAACGTCAGGAATTGTCAACGGCCCAGGCCCAACACGATCGGATCCGCGCGGCCCATCCGGCCCGCTACGTCAGCAAAGCGATCCACGAGCTGCACAGCCGCCTCGATGCCTGGAAAGCCGATCTGGATGATTCAGGCCGCAAGACCAGGTGGGTTTACGCGCAAGATGTTCACGTGCGCGCCAAGATCCCTCTGCTAGAACAGGCGCTGGGGGCCGATGTGTCGGCTGAATTGAAACAGCAGCGCGAACACCTCGACCTGGAGCTGTATGAGGTCTTCGTCCCGGGCGAGTTCGTCTGGGATGCGCGCTTGCAAGCAGTGTTTCCGAAAAACCCTTGTTGGTGGCTCTACGGCCATTTGCTGGAAGAACACGTTTGATGATCGATCTCGTCCGCGCCGCACTCCCTCACCGGGCGCTGCTGCGGCAATTGTACGAACTGTACTGCCACGATTTCAGCGCGATGACCCAGGCCGACCTTGGCGAGGATGGCTACTGGACAGGCGACGATTTCCTCGATCCGTGGCCGGATGATCTCCACATTTACCTCATCCGGGTCGACCAGCAGTGGGCGGGCTTTGCCTGGATCGCTTTTGGAAGCTACGCCGATCCACAGTCAGCCTCGGCCGGCTTTCTCATGGATGAGTTCTTCGTGCTGCGCAAGTACCGCCGGCGCGGTGTAGGCGAATGGGCCGCCGCGTGGCTCTTCAATCACTATCCGGGCCAGTGGGAGGTGGGTGAGATTCCAGAGAACGCTGAGGCCCAGCGGTTCTGGCGCACGATCATCGATCGGTACACCGACGGCCAGTATCGGGAAGTGAACGTGAATAACGAGCGCTGGCAGGGTCCGGTGCAAATCTTCAGTTCCTAATCGTCATTGCGAACCACAGCTGTATCGTGGCGAAGCAATCTCATATGACTGCAATCGACATCCATCCCCTACCCACATCTATGTACGACCTCGATAGCCATGTCGCCGAACTTTACGATCAACAGGAGACCTACCACGACGATGTGGACCTGATCCTGAAGCTCAGCGGCCCCTCTGGCGCACGACGTATTCTGGAGCCATTCTGTGGAACCGGGCGCATGCTCCTGCCTTTGGCGCTGGCTGGACATGAGGTCGTTGGCCTCGACTCTTCGCCTGCCATGCTCGCCCGCGCGCAACTCAAGATTGCCCAGCTGCCCGCGTCCGTGCAACAGCGTATCACCTTGATCGAAATGAACGTCGTTCTCGACGTCTGGCCCGGCGACTTCGATGTGGTGATTTTGGGCAGCAACTGTTTCTATGAACTAGCCACAGCCCAAGAGCAGCAAACTTGCATTGCTGCAGCGGCCGCCGCACTCCGCGCCGGCGGATATCTCTATCTTGACAACAATCACATGGAAGGCGATCTCGAACCGGCGTGGCAGAGCACCCAGCCGCATCCCGGTTTTCCCGCCGGCACCTGTGCGGATGGCACGGTTTTGGAAAGCACCCTGGAAACGATCTGGTATGATGCTCCCCAACGGTTGGCCCGCTTTCGACGCCTGACGAAGATCACTTCACCGGCGGGAGTGTGTCATCAGGTGGCATCCATTCAACAGAAACATCCCGTCAGTACGGGTGAAGTGGCAGCCTGGCTAAAAGACAATGGCTTTATAATTGAGCAGCACTACGGTGCGCGCACGGGGACGCCCTATCAGCCAACGTCAGGTCGGACGATCTTTTGGGCCAGGAAACCGGCCTCGGTGATTTAAGGAACTTCCGGCTTTTTCAAAAACCGGGTTTCTACTTCTCAAATGTAATTGAACGCTGGACACGGAGAAACCCGGTTTCTTTGCCAAAGTGAAGAGAGCATGGCATCGTCTTTAACCAACTATTTGATTAACCTCACCAAACTGGCTCGTGGCAATCGCGTGCTGCATCCACTGGTCGCCACCTATTACGTGACCGCGCAGTGCAACTTCAACTGCGCCTACTGTGAATATTTTGGCGCACGGCGCAATCCGCAGGCCGAAGAGCAGCTTGATCTCGATCGGGCGGTGCGCGTGCTCCAGATCATCCGCACAGGCGTCGACAGCCTCATCCTCACCGGCGGCGAACCGCTGCTGCATCCCGACATCGATCAACTGATCGCGCGCGCCAGGAACGAAGTGAAGTTCCGCCACTTGACGCTGTTGACCAATGCCAGCCTGCTCCACGATCACGAAGCCAGCCTGCCGTCGCTCGATCGGCTCGTCATCAGCCTCGATTCGACGGACCCCGTCATCTGGAGCGAGATCATCGGCACGACGCCGGGCGTAGCGCACAACGTCCTGAACAACATCCGCATCTATGCGGCGCGTCAGAAAGAATTCGGCTATCATCTTGTCGTCAACTGCGTCGTCACACCCCAGACATTGGCCCAGGTGCGCGCCGTCCTGGATTTCTGCGAAGAGCACCATATCCTCATCTCGTTCTCGCCGCAATCCGTCAACAATTGGCCGCATTACGATCTGCTTGTCGCACAAGAGTACCGTGATTTCATCCAGCATCTGATCGATCGCAAGCGCGCCGGCGCACCCATTCTGGGCAGTCTCGCTTACTTCAAGATGCTGCTCGACTTCACGCCCTACGCCTGTTATCCGCTGCTCGTCCCGCGCGTCATGCCCAATGGCGAGCTGGTCTATCCCTGCCGCCCGATCGAGATCAGCGGCACCACACGCGGCGGACGCCCCTGCAACCTGCTCAATGTGAAATCATGGAACGAAGCCTTGCAGCTGGCTCTGCACGAATACGACGATCCGCCACAGACCTGCACCAGCTGCTTTCAACAATGCTTTGCGGAACCATCGCTGCTGCAATCTCGCCCGCTGGCGCTATTGAACGAACTGCGTTACGCACCATCGAGACAGGGGGCAGTGTGGAAACATGCGCCCGGCTAAACCGTAAAACGTGATGCGTAAAACGTAAGGGGTAATTTTACGTTTCACGTTTTACGCACTACGCAATACGTTCATGAATGCCAATCCCTTGAGCCAATCATCTTGATCACCACTTCATCTTTTCCTGACACCCTCATCATCGGCGGCGGACTGGCCGGGCTATCGGCGGCGCTGCATCTGGCCGAACGCGGCTTGAAGCCGCTCGTCCTGGAAGCCGATCCGAAATACTGCGGAGGCCGGCTCGCCGGGGGTGACACGCTCGAGTTTCAGCAGAATGGGCAGGCGTGGCGCTTTCGACTGGAACACGGCGTGCACGGCTTCTGGTCACCCTATCGCAATTTACAGGCGATGCTGGCGCGTCACAATCTGCGGCCGGTCTTTGTGCCTGCGCGTGAAGAAGCCTGGATCTACAAACGGCCCAACGGGCGCATCACCCGCGTGAACGCAGGCAGTCACATTCGTCACAGCCTCTTTCCTGCACCCTTGCATTACCTGGCCCTGTTTCTGCGTCCGCGTTTTCTGGCCGCGCTCGACATCCGCGACGGACTGACGCTGCTCGAAGTGTGGTACGGCCTGGTGCTGGCGCTGGGGGTTGATCCGCTGCGTGAAGATCAACCGTTGGAAGATCAATGGCTCAGCGACCTGGTCGATCACTGGGGGCCGGGGCTGCGCGCCTTCATGATGGGCCTCACACGCAACGGCCTGGCCGGCACACCTGCCGAGATTCCGCTGTCGGGCTACGTCGCCTTCATGCGCTTCTACACCTTGTTGCGTCGTGACGCCTGGGAATTCTCTTATCTGCCTGACAACAGCGGCACGACATTGATCGATCCACTGGCCAGGCGGATCGAAGAATTGGGGGGATCGATCCAATTGGGCGCCTCGATCGATCGGATCGAGCGCTTAGACGATCGCTGGATCGCCCACAGCCCGAGCGGGTCATTCACTGCCCGATCAATCATCCTGGCGACCGACGCGCAGCACGCGCGATCGATCTTGCGCGCGAGTGCGGATACTCAAGCAGTCGCAGAGACGTTGTACTTCCCGCCCAGCTTGCCCACCGCGATTCTGCGTTTTTGGTATGACCGGCAGCCGCAATCGGAAGTAGAAGCAGGCATCCTCACGGGTGACGTCATCGTGGATAACTATTTCTGGCTGCAGCGCTTGCAAGATCAATATGCACGTTGGAGCAAAGCTACCGGCGGCAGCGCCATCGAGGTACACCTCTACGGCCCGCCTGAGCTGCTGGAAAAACCCGAGGCCGTGCTGCTGGCCCGCGCGGCCCACGATGTGCAGAGCGCTTTCCCTGAGCTGCGCGGTCATCTGGTTCATCAACACCTGCAACGCAACGCGCCGCTTCACACCCTGTTCGGCCTCGGTCGCGCCGAGCAGCATCTGACCACGGTCACGCCCTGGCCCGAGCTCTACTGCTGTGGCGATTGGGTGCGCCGCCCCGAACCCGCCTTCTTCATGGAACGCGCGTGTTTGACCGGCATCGCCGCCGCGAATGCTATGCTACAATCGCGTGGACTTCCACCATGGACGCTGCTGGATTATCCACCGCCGGAACCCTTTGCCGCCTGGCTGGAGAAATTGATGCACCGGGGCAGAAGGATCCTGCGGAAAAGAAAAACCGGCCACCAACCGTCAAACACCAACCACTAACCACCATGATCGTCATCATCAACGGCCCACTGGGTGTAGGCAAAACCGAAGTCGCCTGGAAACTCATCGAGAAGTTCGATCGCGCCGTCATGCTCGACGGGGACTATCTCGGTGCGGTGCATCCTTTTGAAATCTACGACGAGCAGCGCGTAACGTACCTCTACGACACGATCTGCCACATCGTGCGCTTTCACGTCGAGCACGGCTGGAAGAACATTGTCGTCGATTACGTGTTTGAGACGCCGGAATCGCTGGCACGGTTACGCCGCGCGCTCAACGAGATCGACGACGTGACTTACGCTTATCGTCTGACGTGCAGCGTCGAGGAGATCGATCGGCGCATTCGGAAGCGTGGCAACAGCGATCCGGCTTTCCTCGCCTGGGAGCTCAAACGCTTCCGTGAATTGCAGGCGATTCAAGCGGCGAATGCCCGGCGCGGCGATTTGGGTTTCGTCGTCGATACAACCGGCTTGTCGATCGACGAGACAGCCGATGCGATCTGGCGCGACATCACGTCCGAAGTGACTATTGTGCCCTACGATCCCGCGTGGCCGCAAATGTACGAGGCGGAACGAGAGAAGATCGTCGGGGCGTTGGGCGACCGCATTGCGGAGATTCATCACGTGGGCAGCACGGCGGTACCCAGCCTGCCGGCCAAGCCCATCATCGACATCATGATCGCCGTGCCACACTTGGAAGACGCAATCGACTGTATCGGCCCGTTGAGCGATCTGGGCTATGCCTTCATCGACTATCCGCAAAATACCGAGCGCCGCTTCTTCCGCAAAAGGCAGCCGCGCACGCATCACGTGCATATCGCTGCGGTAGACAGCGCCGAGCTGCGTGATCATCTGGTCTTTCGCGATGCGCTGCGCGCAAACCCGACGTGGCGCGATCAATACGCTGCGTTGAAGTACGATCTAGCGGAGCGCCACCGGAACGATCGGGCGCAGTACAGCGAGAGCAAGACTGAATTTGTGCAAAAAACCTTGCGAGGGTTGAACGAAGGGTAGTCAATCGCCGCTGAACCCCTCGCAAGGATCACTCAAAGAGAGCACCCATGCCCATCACTGCAACCTTCACCGGCTGGATACTTGAAACAGCACACACGGGTTATGCCATCGGCCTGAATCAAGCGGGAATGCTGACGCAGCGCTATTGGGGCGAGCGTCTGCCGCGCTCCGAAGATTACCCGCCCGCGATCGATTCCGATGGCTGGGCCTCGTTCAACGGTCCGGGACAAATCGTGCCGGAGGA
>JAUQXC010000823.1 GCA_030834825.1 Thermoflexales bacterium | reverse complement strand
GGGGAGGTGCACCATGCGCGAAAATATGGTGCGAACACAAGTATATTTACCGCGCGAGATTTATGAGCGGCTGCAAAAACGGGCCGAAGAAAACGATCTCACACTGGCGGTGCAGATCCGGGAAGCGCTGGAAGATTATTTACGCCACGCCGTCGCAGAAGGCGAAGAGCGCGTCATGTCGCCAGACGATCCGCTACTGCAACTCGTGGGCACCATGGCAACCGGATTGGGCGATGGCTCAATCAATCATGATCAATACATCTATCGCCGTGATTGGGGCGATCCGGCACAGGCCAAGGCTCCGCGTCGCAAGCCCGCAGCGGTGGCCGTCCAGGAATCGCGTCCGACTTACCAGGCCAAACCCGCCGCCAAACGGAAGCGCCAGAAATGAAACTCTTTGCGGACATGAGCGGCTGGGTGGCCGCGTTCGATCGGGACGATCACCAGCATGCGCAGACACTGCCAGCCTTCGCAGCGTTACTGGCGCAATCCAACCTGATCTACACGAGCGACTACGTTGTCGCCGAGACGATCACCTTCTTGTTGTCCCACTGCGGCCATTTTCCAGCAGTTAAATTTGGGCGAGCCGTACAGCGCTCGGCCAATACGCGGATTGTCCACATTGACGAAGAGCTGTGGCGCGAAGCGTGGGAGCTCTTTCAGCGCTATGATGACAAGGAATACTCGTTTACAGACTGCACGAGCTTTGTCCTGATGCGCCAATTGAAACTGCGTGACGTCTTTGGTTTTGATCACCATTTCACACAAATGGGCTTTCGCCTGTGGCCGGGCCGTAAGCCGGGAGGAAAATAGTGCTGACACAAGTCGTCATTGAATCTTTCACCAGCCGTGTGCTGGCCGATAATCCGCTGAACGATCCCGTCACGCGCCAACTGCCGATCATTCTGCCGCCCGACTATGACACCGCGGGCAAACGCTATCCGGTGCTCTACGGTTTGACCGGCTTCACGGGCAGCGGGCCGATGATGTTGAACGTCAGCGCATGGCAGCTCAACTTGCCGCAGCGCATCGAGCGCCTGATGGCCGAGGGCAAGCTGCCGCCCGCGATCTACGTGCTGCCCGATTGCTTCACGCGCTACGGCGGCAGCCAGTATCTTAACTCGACGGCCATCGGCCGCTACGAAGATTACGTCATCGACGAGATCGTGCCGCACATCGATCGGACGTACCGCACCATCGCAGGATCGGCAGGACGCGGCGTCTTCGGTAAATCGAGCGGCGGATATGGATCGATCGTGCTGGGGATGAAACACCCTGACATCTTTGGCGCGGTGGCCTGCCACAGCGGCGATATGTATTTCGATCTGGTCTACGTGCCCGATTTTCCCAAGTTCCTCACTGCCATTCAAAAAGCGGGCGGACTGGAAAAATGGTGGATCGAGTTTGAGCGCAAGCCCAAAAAGGAAAATCGTGACATCGAAGCCGTGGATATCCTGGCGATGGCAGCCGCCTATTCTCCCAACCCGAGCGCGACACCGTTCCCGATCGACTTTCCGTTCGACCTGGAAACGGGTGAATTGAAGCCCGACGTGTGGGCGCGCTGGCTGCAGCTCGATCCGGTGCGGATGGTCGATCGGTATGCCGACAACCTGAAGAAATTGCGCCTGCTGTTCATCGACTGCGGGTCACGTGATGAATTCAACCTGCATTTCGGCGCGCGCGTTCTCGTGAAGAAATTGAAGGCGCTGGAGGTGCCCCACGAACACGAAGAGTTCGACGACGGGCACATGAACATTCAATATCGGTATGACGTATCATTACCTAAGCTGGTTAGCGCATTGAACCCGGCTGAGTAAAGACGCCGACAAGTGACGGGAGATGAGCGCGTAGCGAACCATGACGATTCGCGCTTCACCCGTCACTCATCATTCATTACGGAGGAGAGCTTGTCCAAGTTCAACGGCAGTTATATCCCCGCGTCGGCCATGACCATCTTCGCACATCCCGACGATGCCGAATTCACCGTGGGTGGGACCATCGCCAAGTGGGCGGCCGCCGGTTGCGAGATCACGATGTTGCTGTGCACCAGCGGCAACGTCGGCACGCACGACCCGCACTATACACTCAAAACGCTGGCCAAAACGCGCGAGGCCGAGCAGCAGGAAGTGGCCCAATTCTACGGCGTGAAGCACTTGATCTTCCTGCGCCATGCTGACTGCGCGCTGGAACCCACCCTGGCTCTGAGCCGCAAACTGGTGCGCGCGATTCGCAAGCACAAACCCGAAGTCGTGATCTGCGGCGATCCCGCCGGCTGGTTCTACGGCGACAACTACATCAATCATCCCGATCATCGCGCGGCGGCGCGCGCGGCGTTGGAAGCGGTTTTTCCGCGCTGCGAGATGGAATTGTTCTGGCCGGAGGAAGGGCCGGTGCACAAAGTCCACGCGGTCTATATCCACGGCGCGGAAGAATCCAATACCGCGATTGATATCGCCACGACGCTGGATCGCAAAGTCGGCGCGCTCAAGCTGCACCAGAGCCAGATGGGTGACTGGGACCCGACCGAGATGATCACGCAGTGGGCGCAGGAAGAGGCGAAAGAGTATCGCCAGCGTTTCAAGAAGAACGGCCAGAAGGCCAAAGCCGACGGCGGCGGCAAGTTGAAATACGCCGAGGCCTTTCGCGTGATGACCTTGATTGATCAACCGCAGGAGTCCTAGTGATCAGTAGTCAGTAGTCAGTGATCAGTAGCCGTCGAACACAATCAACGATTGACTTCTGACTGCCAGTAACCAATTACCAACAACTAAACACCAATCACCAGAGGCAAAATGACCAAGTTTGACAGTGACTGGATCCCTCAGTCGGCGATGACGATCTTTGCGCATCCCGACGATGCGGAGTTTTCGTGCAGCGGCACCGTGGCTAAATGGGTCAAGGCCGGCTGCGAGATCACGTATATCTTAATCACCAGCGGCAACGCCGGCACACACGATCCCACGTACACCCCGGAATCTTTGTTGGAAGTGCGCGAACGAGAGCAACGCCAGGCCTGTGCGGTGCTGGGCGTGAAATACATCGAGTTTTTGCGCCACGACGACGGCCGCGTGGTGGCGGACCTGAACTTGCGCCGCGAGCTGGTCCGCTTGATTCGGCAGTATAAACCCGAAGTGGTCTTTTGCGGCGATCCCACGCAGGTCTTCTGGCTGAACAATCGTCTCAATCATCCCGATCACCGTGCAGCGGCCCTGGCAGCCATCGACGCGGTCTTTCCGGCCAGCGAGATGGAGTTGTTGTGGCCGGAAGAAGGGCCGGCCTGGAAAGTGCATGGCGTGTATGTGCGCACGACGGCCGAGGTGAACACCTGGATCGACGTCAGTGACACGATCGATCTAAAGATCAAGGCACTGCGCGAGCATCACAGCCAGTTGGATGATTATAAAGAACTGGAAGAGACCATTCGTCAGCGGGCGGCAGACGCCGGCCAGGAAAAAGGCATGTTGTTTGCGGAAGCCTTCCGTGTGGTGCGCTTGAAAGAGGACTAAGAGGACGCGGAGGCTCTGGATTTAACGGATTAATACCGATAACGCCTGAATTTGATCGGTGGTCATCCGTTCGATCCGTATTATCCGTGTCCAAAAGAGAAAACCATGAACGACTTCATCGAACGACTTCAGCATGGCCCGGTGCTGTGCGACGGTGCCATGGGCACCCAGCTGCACGCGCACGGCATCACCTTCGATCATTCACTGGATGGGCTAAACCTTACCCAACCAGAAATTGTGCTCAACATTCACCGCAGCTATATCGAGGCGGGCGCCGATCTCTTGGAGACCAATACCTTTGGCGGCAATCGCTTCCGCTTGCTGGAACACGATCTGGAAGACAAGGTCGTGGCGATCAACCGCTCGGGTGTGCGGCTGGCGCGCAAAGCGGCCGACGAATCGCGCCGCAAAATCTACCTGGCGGGATCGGTCGGGCCGTTGGGCGTGCGCCTGGCCCCGTTGGGGCGCGTCACGGCCACCGAGGCTTTTGCCGCTTTCAAGGAACAGATCGCGGCGTTGAACGAAGCCGGCGTCGATGCGCTGATCATCGAGACGTTCAGCGATCTCAACGAGATCGTCCAGGCCATCAAAGCGGCGCGCGAGGTGAACCCCGACCTGCCGCTCATCGCGCAAATGACATTCACCGAGGACGGCTGCACGCCGTTGGGGGAGACCCCCGCAGAAGTAGCCCGCAAGTTGTGCGAACTTGGCTGCAATGTCATCGGCGCGAATTGCAGCGTCGGCCCGGCCAAGTTGTTGCCCGTGGTGCAAGCGTTGTCGCAAAGTGCCGCGCAAGTGGAATGCCGCCCGCTCGTTTCGATTCAGCCCAACGCCGGTTGGCCACAACGCCTGGGCGCACGCTTGATCTATCCGGCCACGCCCGAATACTTCGGCGATTTCGCGCGGCGCTTTCTGCAAGCGGGCGCGTCGATCATCGGCGGCTGCTGCGGCACCACGCCCGAGCACATCCGCGCGATGCGGGCCGTGCTCGACGAAGTGGAGTTGCAGCGCTCAATCACGCTAGAAGTGCACGATGTCGCCGCCGAGACCGCCGAAGAGCGATCGGATTTAGCTGAGCCGATCGCGCCCACGCAGCTGGCCGAGAAACTGGCCGCCGGGAAATTCATCACCGCCATCGAAGTTGATCCGCCGCGCGGGCACAGCGCCAGCCGCCTGATCGAAGTGGCGCGCGAGTTGAAACGCGCGGGCTTCGACGTGATGAACATCGCCGACACGCCAATGGCGCGCATGCGCATGAGCGCGTGGGCGCTGGCGCACTTGGTTCAGCGCGACACCGAGATGGAAACCGTGCTGCATTTCCCCACGCGCGGCCGCAATTTGCTGCGCGTGCAGGGCGATCTGCTGGCGGCGCACGCGCTAGGCATTCGCAACCTGCTGGTGCTGATGGGCGATCCGCCCTCGGTGGGCGATTATCCCGAAGCGGGCGATCAACATGACATCGTGCCGTCGGGGTTGGTGAAGTTGATCAAGGGCAGTCTCAACAGCGGCAAGGATTCGGCGGGCATTTCGATCG
>JAUQXC010000822.1 GCA_030834825.1 Thermoflexales bacterium | reverse complement strand
TAGGAGTTCATCCGGCAAAAAGGGCTTGACCAGATAATCGTCGGCGCCCAGCTTGAAGCCAGAGACTTTGTCATCGGTGGTTTGCCGTCCGGTGAGAAAGATAATGGGGGCGGTCGAGATTTGCCGGATGCGATAACAAGTTTCCCAACCATCCATGCCCGGCATCATCACGTCCAGCACCACCAGATCGGGCTGATGCTGCCGGAAAGCTTTCAGCGCTTCTTCACCATTCGTCGCGGTGACGGGCTTGTACTTCGCTTCCAACAGCGTCATCTCGATCATTTTGACTTGAGCGGGGTCGTCGTCGACAACCAGAATGGTTTGCATGGCAATGTGAATGGTTGAGCGTGCTTAGACTGCCGTGAACCGGTACCCCGCGCCGCGTTCGGTGAAGATGAAACGCTGCTCGCCCGTCGGTCCTTCCAGCTTCTGGC
The DNA here is from genome assembly GCA_030834825.1 of Thermoflexales bacterium. Taxonomy (GTDB): domain Bacteria; phylum Chloroflexota; class Anaerolineae; order Fen-1058; family Fen-1058; genus Fen-1058. The sequence goes on along the minus strand of JAUQXC010000822.1, from coordinate 4,369 downwards.
GCAAGCGCCAGACGTACCACTTGACGTTGTTAACATTGACGTCGGTATCAAAGCCCCAGACGTTGGTGAAGATGTCTTCAATGGAGATCACCTGGCCGGGATGTTCGGCCAGATACAACAGAATGCGATGTTCCGTGGGAGTCAGTTCCACCTGCTCGCCGTCGATGATCACCGAGAGATTGGTGGGATCGATGATCAGATCGCCGCCGTTGAAGCGCATCACGGTGCTCTTGGAGGGCGGAGGCAGCCGGGTGCGGCGCAGCACCGAACTGACACGCGCCACCAGCTCTTGCGGGTTGAAAGGCTTCACTCCGTAATCATCGGCGCCCAGGCGTAGTCCCTTGATCTTCTCTTCGTCGCTGCGGCGCGACGTCATGATGATGATGGGCACGGTGGACATTTCACGGATGCGGCGGCACACGGCCCAGCCATCCATCTGCGGCAGAATGAGATCCAAGATGACCAAATCGGGCTGGACTTCGTAGAGCTTGCGCAGGCCTTCCGCGCCATCGGCGGACAAGACGATTTCAAACCCGTTGTGCTCCAGCAGCAGGCGCACCACATCGGCTTGCAGCGGATCGTCTTCGATGATCAGAATGGTTTCGGGCATAGTACTAAGGAACGGACGATTTAGGGCATCATTCTATCAGCGACGAGCAAGCAGCCAAAGCCAAGAACGGTGACATCCATGAAAATAAACAAAGCGACCACGAAGCGTTCCCTGGGCTTCAGGTCCTTGAACAGTGGCATGCGATCCATCAGCGACTGCGACTCGGCCACATAGTGCTGTTCTTGCACGGCAATGCTTTGTTGGCGGAGATCGTCAAACCCCATGCAGTCCTCCTTACATCCTAGATTCTACCCATGACAGTGCCTGTAGAATACCGCGCCCAGTGTTAAAAGTCAAATCCAATTCAAACCAGTTGCCGATCAGTGTGATGGTGTGTGCTTTAAGGTCCACGGCTGATTTGATCGAAGTAGACCTCGAAGGGCGCGTTCGCCAACGGTGCGTCGGCCGCCATCCCGATCCAAGGTGTGCCGGTTAGCTCATCTTCCTGCCAGGTCCATTCGTCGTTGACAAAGAAGGTGCAGGTATCCGACCGACATTCGGCGCGCAGCACGTTGGCCGCGCCGTCACGGCGGATATGCGGCCAGGCGCGCCACGCCGTCCGATCGATCCATGCGCCGTTGCGGTAGTCGCTGACGCGAAAGTAGCCGTCGCTGCTGATGAGAAAGGCGCTGAAATGCTCAGTATCGTCCGCCTGCACGATCAAGCCGGCGGTGCCCGGCGGCCGCTGGAAGGTGATTCGCGTTTGCCAGGTGAAGGTTGTAGACTCGCTTGGGCGCAGCGCCAGGCCGATCGAGTGGGCCGCAGGCCGCAGCACCAAGCGATCGGCTTCCACCTCGCCCGATTGAACCGTCCACTGTTCGTCCAGTGGTTCGGGCCGCAAAGTCATTTCGATCGCCTGGCCTTGTTGAGCAATCAGCAGTGCTACGCTGATTACGGCGCTCGTCATGAGGACCAGACTGCCGACGGCCATACGCCACCACGGGCGGTCGATCTGATCAGGGATATGTCTTGACATGAGCTGATGCCTAGTGTATCCTGTGCCGAACTTTTGGACAGGCACACATGCGAATACACCTCGGATTGACAGGGCTGGCGTTGTGGTTGATGACGAGCGGACTCACCGCCTGCGCTGCACGATCATCCATCAGCGCCGAGCAACTGCTGGCGCCAACCTCGACAGCCACTTTGCCACCCAGCGCCACGGCCACATCCACGGTTGAGATCGTTCCAACACAAACATCCTCACCGACTCCATTGCCGACCAAAACAGCGACGTCACAGCCCACTGTGACGGAAGAGCCTGTGCCGCTTGAATCGACTGCCGTGTTGACGCCCATGCCCATCGCGCCGCCGCAATCCGACGGCGTGGCGCGTTCCGCTGAAGCGCCGATCCTCATGTATCATTATATCTCGACCTCCCCCTCGGCTCAGGATCGCATTCGCTACGGGTTATCCGTACCCCCCGAGATGTTCGAGGCGCAGCTCAAGCTCTTGCAGGACAACGGCTTCAAGACCATCACGTTACGACAGCTCTATGAACATCTGGCTGGCGGCGCTCCTCTGCCGGAAAAGCCGATCATCCTGACGTTTGACGATGGCTACACCGACAACTATTCCAATGCTTTTCCGATCTTGCAGAAGTATGGCATGGTAGGCACCTTCTTCGTGTTGACCGGCCCGGCCGATGACGGCCATCCGTCTTATCTCACCTGGGATATGATTCAAGAGATGAGCGATGCGGGCATGGATATTCAACTCCACTCCCGCGAGCATCTGGATATGCGTAATCGATCATATGACTGGCTGGTCTTTCAGATCATCGGGGGGCGTCAATCGATCGAGGGACACACCGGCAAGCCTGTCATCTTCATGGCGTACCCATCGGGCAAGTATGATGACAATGTGCAGCACTTCTTGCGCAGCACCAATTTTTGGGGCGCGGTGACTACAGCTTCGGGTAGTCGCCATGTCTTGCAGGATGCCTTGATCTGGGATCGGGTGCGTATCTCAGGTCAGCTGCGCTTGCAGGACTTTGCCAAGCTTTTGGGCGTTTCTGTGGCCGCACAGCGTGTTACACCTCGACAAACAGCCACACCGACGGCGCCCCGTCATTCGATCGATCCGACGGATTCTCCAACTCCAACTTCAACCGCCGTCTATACCGAAACGCCTTTTGTGACACCTACCTCTATTCAATCTCCGCTGATGACACCTTTGCCATAAGAATATGTAACAGAGAGTCAAATATACTTCCTCCAATTCGTTTCAGAAGCGTTGCAATATTTTTGTTTTCTTCAACCTCTTCGCGTCTGTCCTGATATTAAGTGCAAATTAGCCTAATAGACGAAAGGTCTTGGCGCAAAATTGCACAAATCTGAGAGCTTTTGGAGGTCGTAAAGTGCTATACTGCCGCTAGATTTCGAGCCCGACCCACTCGGAAGGTTGGGCTCTTTGCTTGCCAGTGATCTATTATGACCACATCATCTCGAATGCCAGGTTTCTATAACAAAACACTTGCCGCTAGACTTCAGGCCATAACGGAGCAGACCGGCTTAAGTCAAGAAGAGATTGACTCTTTTTCAAGCCTGGGTCTAGGTCTTGATAGCGCCGAACATATGATCGAGAACGTCGTCGGCCTGTACTCGCTCCCGATTGGCATCGCCACCAATTTCCGAATCAACCATAAGGAAGTGCTGGTGCCGATGGTGTTGGAAGAACCATCGGTGGTGGCAGGCGCATCATTGGCGGCTCGCCTGGCGCGCGAGACAGGTGGTTTCATCGCCAGTTCCGATGAACCGGTAATGATCGCTCAGATGCAGATACTCGATCTGGCCAATCCTCATCAAGCCCGCTTGGCCCTCTTGGCCCACAAGCAGCGCATCCTCGACTTTGCCCAAACAACTGACCCGGTCATCATGAAGCTCGGCGGCGGCCCGCGAGATGTGGAAGTGCGCTTGATCGAAGATTCTCCGGTCGGCCCGATGTTGGTGTTGCACCTCTTGTACGACTGCCGCGACGCCATGGGCGCAAACACCGTGAATACCGCGGTCGAAGCGTTGAAGCCGATGGTGGAAGAGATCACGGGGGGGCGCGTGAACCTGCGCATCCTGAGCAACCTGGCGGATCAACGTCTGGCCCGATCGACTTGCGTCATCTCGACGAGTGCTCTAGCGTTTGCTGATTTCGACGGCGAGTTCGTGCGTGATCGCATCATCGAAGCGTCTTCGTTTGCAGCGGCTGATCCCTATCGTGCAGCAACGCATAACAAAGGCATCATGAACGGCGTCGATGCGGTCGTCATCGCGACCGGCAACGATTGGCGTGCGATTGAAGCGGGTGCGCACGCTTATGCAGCGCGATCGGGCAAGTATACCTCGTTATCACAGTGGGGTCCCGATAAGGAAGGCAACCTCGTCGGAACCATAGAGCTGCCGATGGCCGTCGGTATTGTCGGTGGCGCGACGAAGGTGCATCCTACCGCGCAGGCCGCGTTGAAGCTGCTGGCTGTGCAATCGGCGCGCGAGTTGGCCGAGATCATCGTCTCAGTCGGCCTGGCGCAGAACTTCGCGGCGATTCGCGCTTTAGCCACCGAGGGCATCCAACACGGGCACATGGGTCTGCATGCCCGGCAGTTGGCCATGGCCGCCGGCGCGGCCGGCGATGAGATCGAACGTGTTGCAGCTCAGATGGTGCAAGAGCAGCAAGTGCGCTTGGATCGGGCGCAGGCGTTGGTCGAAGAGATCAAGTCTTACCTTCCTAAAGAGCGGTCCTATGATTAGGACACAGATTTTATGAATA
>JAUQXC010000821.1 GCA_030834825.1 Thermoflexales bacterium | reverse complement strand
GCCACCTCGCTCAAAAAAGTTATCCTTGCTGCCAATCTGGTGTGGACCTAGTAGCTGTCCCCAAAGTTGTGTCAGCCGAACTTCAATTTGGTCGCATGATGTATCGGCGGCCAGAGACGCGGTGCGCGCCGCCAGAGGTTCTTCCGAGGGCAAAAGCGGCAAAGACGTTGCCTGCCAGGTTTTCTCATCATCGGCTAGCTGTTGTAAGAGATAGCCGTATGCGCTCAACATATCACTGATCATTCCTGGAGGAAAAAAGCCTTCGATGGTTTGCCACTTGCAAGACAGGGCGCCACTGGGGTCTTCGTGGAGCACCGACATCATGAGCACTTGAGGAATATAGGCGCCTATCTCCAAGGTTTTCAGTTGATATAGACTACTCTCCTTCATTTCGCCTTCCTGGACTGCGGCGTGCCGGCGCACGGGATGATTGGGTTGACTCTCTTCAATCACGCTGTTGAAAAAGATGGGAATGGTGGCGCTTGAAGTTCCACCCGCTTGACGGTTCAGTTCCTGTAAGACTTGATGGCCGGAAAAATAGGGATGATCAAGATCGGCCATCAGTCGTGTCCACAACCGCTTGGTGCGTGTCTCAAACGTTCCACTCCAGTCTTCCACCGCTAGCAGGCTAATGGCGTTGAAGTTACCAAAGACGTCCTCGATTTGAGGATGAAGCGGAGGGTGATAGGTGCTGATCAACCCGAGTGTAAAACGCGGCTCTTTACTCCAGGCCGCCAGGATTTCGACAAAAGCGGCCAGGGCGATCCCGGAAGGCGACAACCCGGTGCGCGCGGCTCGATCTTTGAGGCGCTGCCAGGCTTCAGGCCTCAAAAGTTCGCGCGCCAAGAATTCAAAGCGCGATGGAGTCAGCGCGCTGGCATTCTGGATGCGCGGCAGTCGTGGCGCGGGAGGCAGGGTTGGCAGTTGCTTTAGCCAGTATTCGCGAGAGTGTTGGTATAACCCGCTTTGGCGGAAGGCCTCCCACGTTAGGGCATAATCTCGATAGGTGCATTCCAGGGGTGGAAGAACATCTTCAGGATTCAGTAGAAGCTGGTTCAATTCGCGGATGAGATTGCCGCGACTATCACCGTCAATGATCAGCGGATCGACCCGAATGAGCAATCGGAGGCGTTGACCTGCCAGCAGGCAGACGCTGAACTCGAAGAGGGGCCACTGGTCGATCGGTGTTTTCGTATAGCGTAGGCACTCGCGAATTTTCTTCAGTTCGGATTCAACCTGCTGAGCGGACTGCCCGCGCAGATCTATCACGCCAACTTTATAAGGCGGAACCTCCGGCAAGATTTGTTGTTGCCCATCCGGCCGCATAATAGCCCGGAGCATATCATGTCGCCCGATCAGACGCGACAAAGCCAGGTTGAGTCGCCCAATGAAAAACGTGTTTACTTTATTTTCCAGATATTTCCCGGCAAAGGTGCGGAGCAACCCACTCATCAGCGTTCGCCAGCCGGACGAGCCCAGATCCGGCAGCTGATAAGCAATTTCGTATTCCAGAAAAATATTGGCGTAACCACCCAGCTCGAATAAATCCTGCCGCCCTATCCAGTAAGCTTTTTGAACATCCGTCAATGGAAAGGGAAGATGGCGATCCTGTGGTCGAGGCACGATCACGGGCAGAACCACGCTGGCCTGGGAAGTCTGCGGGCGGTTGAGCCGTTGTAGTAAGAGCTCACGCTTTTCCGGTGGCAATGCCGCAATCCGGGCAGAAAAATCAGGCATCTGCAACTTCCTTCCGCTCCGGCGATAAGGGTTCCGTTTGTGCGAGCGTACCGGCCTCCGGCAATGTTTGTTCTAATTCCTGTAATAGCTGTTCCAAGGTCTCGCTATCGACTTGCTCGGCTTGTTTCTGTGCAATGACGATCGCCAAGTCGGCAATGGTTGGCGTCTCAAGCAGAACCCGCAATGGTAAATCCACTTGAAAGACCGTGCGCATTCGGGACATCACCTCCACCGCCAGCAGCGAGTACCCTCCTATCTCGAAAAAGCCGCGATTGATGCTGACTTGCTCGACGCCCAAGACCTCGGCCCAGATATGGGCCAGCTTTTCTTCGGTTGGAGTACGGGGCGCGACAAAAGGGACCTCTGAAGCTTCGTGCTTGAATTGAGGTCCTGGCGCAACTCTCGGAATTTCATCGACGGGAATTCGATCTAGGAATGTGGCTAAAGTCTGATCAGGGTTCGCTACTATCGCTGCGAGTAAACCCAGCAGGTGTTCCAAAATTCTGGAGACGGTCGCCTGCTCCAGGCGTTGGCGTTGATAAACCAGCTGCACCTCTAACTCTGAACCTACTGTGAATAGAAACGTGAGTGCATGATTGGTTTGAGCTCCCAAGGCGCGGGCTTCACTCACCTCGATGGCGAGGTGAGCGGCTGGGAGGGTTGACGCATCCACCGGATAATTTTCAAAGACGAGCAAGCTTTCATACAGGGGCAAGGCGCCGGGCATTTCACTCCACTGATGAATTTGACCCGTCGAGCAATAACCATACTGTTGCAGTTGGAGGTGTCGGGTCTGGCAATTTTGGAGCCAGCGTTCCAAATGCATCTCAGGTACGACTTCCGCCCGCAGCGGCAGAGTGCTAATGAAAAGTCCGATCATCGTTTCGATGCCGGTTAAGTCTGGTGGGCGACCTGAGATTGTCGTCCCCAAAACGACATCGCTTTGACCGCTATACCGACTCAACAACAAGGCCCAAGCGCCTTGCACCACGGTATTCAAGGTTACATGAAATTGCTGTGCCAGAGTTTGCAACTTCCGTGTCGTTGCGGCTGGCAAGTGGGCGAATTGATAACCGTAAGGCCCTTCAGCATTTGCTAGGCCAGCCTCGCTGGATTCGACACCCAGAGGAGTTGGCCGCGTGAAGCCATACAAGGCTTGTTGCCAATACTGCTGCGCGGCAGACAAGTCTTGCTTTTTCAGCCAGCTGATGTAATCGCGATAAGGGCGGCTTGGTTTCTGTGACGGCGTTTGACCCTGACTCAGGGCCCAGTATCTGGAAAACACTTCATTTAATATCAAGGGCAGGCACCAGCCATCCAATAAAATATGGTGGAAACTCCACACGAGTTGATGCGTCGCTTCCTCCGTCTGGAAGAGCACAACACGGATGAGCGGCGCTGTGGCCAAGTCGAAGCCGCGTTTCCGGTCCGTTTGCAGATACCCGGTCAAGCGGGTCTGCTGTTCGGTGGCCGCAAGTGAGCGCCAGTCCTGATATTCAATCGGGATCGGCACCTGCCGCAACGCAACTTGCAAAGGTTCCTCTTGTTCCTTCCATACAAAGGCTGTTCTTAAAGCCGTATGCCTGTCCACAGTTTGCTGCCAGGCGTGTTCAAAAGCCTGGCGATCTAGCCTACCGCGCAAGATGCATGTAAACTGCTCGATATGAGCACCCTGTATTCCCGCCTCTGCGGCATACAAGCACTCAAAGAACATCCCTTGCTGTTGAGGTGAAAGCGGATAAATATTTTCAATGCTCTTCTTGCTCATCTAACCCTCCAGTTCGTCCAGGTTGAGCTCAGCCAAAATCTTCTCTAACTTTTCTTCGGTTAATTCCACGTCGGCAAAGTCTGTCGGTGTGTATGCGCTCGCCTCAATCGAGTGGCTATGTACGATCAACGCGCGCAAAGTCTCCACAAAATCGTGCGCGAGATGCTCGACTGTGGCGGACCGATGAATTTTTTCGCTGTAAGTCCAGTTCAGGCGCAGTTGGCCGCCCGCGATAAACCCATTGAGGTCAAACAAATAACGGCGATCCCCGCGCAGGGTGGCAGCCAATCCGCCTGTTTCTGCCGCCAGCCTAAAAGGCGATTCCTCCGTGAGGATCCGATCTAACTGGCCCAGATAATTAAAGCTGATTTCAGCCTGGGCTTGGTCACTTAATTCCTTAGAGCGATCGGCTTCTCGACGCAGGTAACGCAACAGGCCATAGCCGATGCCGCGCTGTGGGATGCGGCGCAGTTGTTCTTTGATGGAAGACAGGATGCCCTGCAACTCATCGGTTGCCGGCAAAGTGAGCTGGACCGGACAAATGCTGGTAAACCAGCCCACGGTACGAGACACATCCAAAGTATCGAGAATCTCCTCCCGTCCGTGCGACTCCAGATCAACTAGCACAGCAGGTTCTCTTGTCCAGCGTTGCAAAGTCTGAGCGAGCGCCGTCAGCAGTACTTCATTGATTTGGGTGTGATAAGCTGCCGGCACATCCTGTAACAATGCCTGGGTTTCCTCGACGTTGAGCGAGACAGAGATTGTACGCGCCCTGGCCCGGCAATTGTCTTTTGCGTCTGCGTAGTCGCGAGGCAGGGGCCGCACGGGAGTTCTGCCTAACCAATAAGCTGCTTCTTGTTCCAGCGTTTTCGACTTTGCGTACTCAACCAGTTGTTCCGCCCAGCGCTTGAAAGAGGTTGTTTTGGGCGGGAACTGCACAGCTTCACCCTGACTGATCTGTTGATAGGCCATTTGCAAATCCTCTAACAGAATTTGCCAGGACACGCCATCTACGACCAAATGGTGGATGGCAATCAGCAAGCGGCCGGGTTGATGTGGACCTAGCTTGAACAAGCCGACGCGCAACAGCGGACTTTGCGCCAGATCCAGGCTGTTTTGTAAGCCTGAGGCAATCAGCTCCAGTTTGGACTTTTGCTCAGACGGCGCTAGTCCCGAGAGGTCGAACTGTTGGACGATGACACGCTCTTCTATGCCTGTGTTCAGTTGTTTCCACTCCGCAGCTTGGGGAGTAAAGCACAAGCGGAGGGCATCGTGATGCCGCAGCAGATGTTGAAAAGTTTGTTCGACAAAGATTGCGTCAAGATCTGGAGGTACCTCCAGCAGAACCGATTGATTGAAGTGATGCGGCTCGGGTAGATTCTGTTCAAAAAACCAATGCTGAATCGGCGTGAGGGGCACCGGTCCTGTA
>JAUQXC010000820.1 GCA_030834825.1 Thermoflexales bacterium | reverse complement strand
GTTTGACTTGCATTCTTCTCCACTGTTTCTTTATGCGCCCCCAATCGCGTCCACGCTGGCTGCCGAAAGCCTCGACAGCCAGCGTGGATGTACCTCCTATCCCCGGCTGAACCTTTAACGCTTGAGCAGAGTATTTAAGGGTCATTTGAGATTGCCCGGCCGGTAAGAGACTTTTACGGATAGCACATTTGTGCTAAACTATCCTCCCCGGAGGTGAGCTATGTCCAACACAAAACAACTTGTACAAGAATTCATGACGGCCCTCGGCTCCAATGAAGCCGCGCGCTACGAAACCGTTTTGAGTGACGAGGTTGGCCTGCGCCTGCATCGCTGGGATGGTCACGAAGTCTATCGGCCACGGAAACGCGTAATGGCGCGCTTGCTGGACGAATGGGCCAGCTGGCCCGATCCCACGCTGGAGTCATTCGACGTTATTGCGCAGGATGCTCGGGCTGCGGTGGAGTTCCGCATCCAGGCCACCGAAAACGATCGGTATGTGGAACACAACCGATCGGCCTTCTTGACGATCAAGGATGACAAAATCCACATCATCGATCTGTACTGCCCGGAACCGGTGCCCAGTGCACGGCGCAAAGGCTACATCGCCCCGGCCACGCTGACCGCTGAAGAAGTCCGGCGTCTGTTTGAATCGATGATGCATAGCGGCGATTCGCGCGAGTGGATTCGTCCCAACGCCAACTGGCGGGGTGGGTTACGGGGCGGACAAGGTGGCAGCGGCGACGCGCATCCCGGCGCCAATTTCGTGGGCGGCAAACGCTGGACGGCAGAAGAAGCCGACCGGAAGATTGAAGAAACCATCGCCTATCACCGTGAGCGCAACATCGGCTTTCAGTGGTGGGTTTCGCCGTTTGATACACCCACCGATCTGCGCGAACGCCTGGAACGGCACGGCCTGGTCCTGGCCGGCGATGCCGCCATGATGGCCCGGCTGGGATTGGACCACCTGGATATTCCGATCAATCCCGATGTGCAAGTTGAATTGGTGGACGGCACAGATGAAGCCCCGATCGATGCCATCGGTCAGATCACAAAAGTTTGTTTCAACTGGACCGACGAGCAAATCGCCGACCACCGGCCCGGCATGATCGAGCGGCTGCGCGATCCGAAGTTCCAAGAGAAAGAGGCGTCGTTTCTGGCCCGCCTCGACGGTCAACCCGTCGCCTACGGACGGCTGATCCTGGAAGGCGGCCTGGCCTATTTAGGCGGATCGGGAGTCATGCCAAATGTCCGGGGGCGCCGGGTCTACGCCACCATGCTCCGCCGCCGCCTGGAAGAAGCGCGCGCGCGTGGGTATCACCTGGCCGCCATCAACGCCGAGCCGCTGTCACGTCCCATCGTGGAAAAATATGGCTTCAAGGAGTATGCACGCAGTTACATCTATGGCTGGATGCCCGTGATCGACGTCGCCGTGATCAAGTCACTGGTGCCACAATAGCATTTTAGATTGCGGATTGCCGATTTTCGAACATTGCGGGTTGCGCAACACGCCTGAATTATCATGCCGATCCACTCCAAATCACCCGACTCATCCTACGAACCGCCACCTCACGGTTGGCGCACCTTTCTAATTACGTGGTTCACGCAGTCCGTCTCGGTGTTCGGCAGCGAGCTGACGTTCTTTGCCTTGAGCGTGTGGCTGATGCAAACGCTGTATCCTAACCCGGAACAAAAAAGAGAACTGGCGTTAGCTTTATCGGCGCAGGCCACGGTCTCCATGGTCACGCGCTTACTGGTTATGCCGTTCGCAGGCGCGTGGGCCGATCGGCACGATCGCAAGCACACGATGATAGTCATGGATGTGGCCAATGGTCTGGTGAGCGGGTTGCTGGCCGTGCTGGTGATCATGAACATCCTGAATTTATCCTTGCTGCTCGCGTTGATGACGTTGCACACGATTGTGGGCGTCTTCCACAACTCGGCCTTTGACGCTTCCTACGCCATGTTGGTGCCTGAGAAAAAGCTGGGCCGGGCCAACGGCATGATGATGTCGATCTGGTCGTTATCCGGCATCATTTCGCCAACGATTGCGTTTGCCATCGTCGCGCTGCCCGCACTGCTGCGGCAACAGGGCGACAGCGGCCCGATTGCGGCGCTCCCTGATGGGACGGCGTTAGCCATGGGTCTGGATGCGCTGTCATTCATGTTTGCCGCGATCGTGTTGAGCTTCTTGTCCATTCCTTCGCCGCAGCGCGCTGATCTGCGCGCGGCGCAGGGTCGCGTCCAAAAAAGCATGTTTGCTGATGTTCTGGAGGGACTGCGCTACATCTGGTATCGGCGGCCCATGTTGTGGCTGTTAGGCACGTTTACCGTAGTGAACTTGCTCAGCTCGCCAGTCAGTGTCTTTCAACGGCTGCTCCTCAAGTTCAACCTGGCGGCCGATTGGACGGCGCGCGGTATGTCTTTCGAGGCCGCGCTGGCGCTAATCGCCACGATCGGCAGCCTAGGCGGGCTGGCAGGCGGCGTGCTCATCAGCACCTGGGGCGGCTTGAAAAAGAAGCGCGTTTACGGTGTGATCATTCCCATCATGATCAGCGCCACCGCCATGTTGGGCTTAGGCTTGTCGACCGGGCTGTATATGGCGGCTGTCATGATCCTAGCTTCGAGCGCCATGGTGCCGATCATGAACTCTCACTCGCAGACCATCTGGCAAACGCAAACGCCGCGTGAGATGCAGGGTCGCGTCTTTTCCGTACGGCGAGTCATCGCACAGTTTACGTCGCCCATGGGCGTGGCGCTGGCGGGTTGGGTTGGCGGGCAGTTCGATCCGGGCTTAGTCATTGTCACGTCGGGTGTGCTGCTGCTGGCCTTTAGCGCGGTGCAGCTCTTCAATCCATATCTGATGCGCGTGGAAGACAAGGCCTGGCTGGATGCAATGGCCGCCGCGCACGAGGCAAGACGCACAGGAACCACGCCCAATGAGCTGGCGCTGGTAGTGAACGATGCCCTGCCCGAAGATATACTACAGGAAGATATAACCACGTAGGATTAAATCCATGGAGGAGACTACCCCTTCGGCTCAGGTGACGCCGGGCACTTCGCCGGTTGCGCACGTCACAACATCTCCCGTGGTGACTGGTTGGTTGTGGCACCCCATCCCGATTGTATTTGCGTCCAATCTCTGCATCATGGTGCTGGAGTTGGTGGCTGGCCGCATCATCGCGCCCTATGTTGGCGTGTCACTTTACACCTGGACCAGCGTCATCGGTGTAATCCTGGCCGGCATCAGCCTGGGCAATTATCTGGGGGGCTGGCTGGCCGATCGCTGGGCCTCGCTGCGCCTGTTAGGCATTATCTTTTTGCTGGGCGGCCTGTCGGCATTCCTTATCTTGCTGGCCGACGGTCTGGGCTATCAGCTGCCCAGCTGCTGGCCGGTGATGATTCAAATCATCGTCCTGACGGCAGCGTTGTTTTTCTTGCCAAGCATGATCTTGGGAGCGGTGTCGCCGGTGGTGGCGAAACTGGCTGTGCGCGATTTGAAGCAGACCGGGCGCACCGTGGGCCGGATTTATGCGGCGGGCACGCTAGGCAGCATCGTAGGCACTTTTGCCACGGGGTTCGTGTTGATCTCAACGTTTGGCACACACGCCATCATCTGGGGTGTGGCGCTGGTGTTGATCACGCTGGGCCTGCTGTTTTTAGTCGGCGGTGCAGCGAACCGGCGGCAGCGCAGCAGATTGCTGTTGGGACTCCTCTTCGTCGCCGGGACCGGAGCATTCAGCGTGCAGCTGGGCGCATGGAATAGTCATTGTCTGCACGAGACGCAGTATTTTTGCATCAAGGTGCGCGATGAAGAGCACGAGCATGAACCCGTCCGGGCGCTGATCCTCGATCGGTTGGTGCACAGCTTCACGTCTTTGAACGATCCAGCCCGCTTAATCTACGGCTACGAAAAGATCTACGCCGAAGCCACGGCGTACATGGCCAAAGACCACACGCCATTACGCGCGCTCTTCATCGGCGGCGGTGGGTATACGTTTCCGAAATACATGGAGGCCACCTACCCGCACAGTGAACTGGACGTGGTGGAAATCGATCCGGGTGTGACCGAGACGGCGTATGAGCAGTTAGGGCTGTCGCGTGACACCCAGATCGTCAGCCACAACGAGGACGCGCGCTTATATTTGCTGCGCCCCCCGACCAAGCGCTATACCTTGATTATGGGCGATGCCTTCAACGACTACTCCGTGCCGTATCATTTGACGACGCGGGAGTTCAACGAATTGGTAGACCAGTGGCTGACGCCCGGCGGTTTGTACCTGGTGAATCTCATCGACGGGACACAACACAATTTCCTGCGAGCGTATGTGCACACGCTGCGCCAGACTTTTCGCCACGTCTATTTAGTGCCTACCAGCCAGAACTGGCGCGCGTCACCGCGCATGACGTTCGTGCTGATCGCCACCGACGAATGGCTGGACCTGACCCGCTTCCAACCGGCCACATCTGGAGAGAAAACGGCTTGGACGCCGCAGCGTATGTTGACGGACGAGGAATTGCAAGCACTGCTGGATGAAGCGCCACCCATCGTGCTGACGGACCAATTCGCGCCGGTGGATCAGATGCTGGCGCCGGTGGCGCGCGGCGAGTAAACCGGCTGCGTCAGATTGATCGTGGTAGCACTTTACGGGACGGCTAGAGATTCTAGGAAGATGCGCTCACCCTGCGGCTGCTGATTGACGACAATCGGCAGCCGTTGGTTGTCCGGCTGGGTGTACAACCCGATCGCAAGGGGATACGATCCCGGCACCAGATCAGCCGGCAGCGTAAGACGATGGATCTGCACAAAGACATCGCCGCGACGCAGACTCTGCGAGGTAAGCATCAAGCGATCTTGTTGCGTGACAATCTCGCCTTTCTCGTTCAGCACGTGTGTGAATTGCGAAAGTTGGGGGGGCAGTTGATCTCTGGCCCGCCAATACGTTATCAACTCCGCCTCTTTCCCTGTTTGCGATAACATGTATCCCAGGAAATCAACTTTGCCAGCGAGATCGAGCGGCAGGGTAGCTCGTTCGTTTGATCCTTCCAGCTTCACGATTGAAGACGCACCCTCTTGCAGCTGTTGATCGAGCAGCGCAGCGAGATCGACTTTGACGATTACACCCAGGCGATCGGGCAGCTCGGTCCGTTCAGCTGAAGCCGAAGCCAGGAACTGCGTATAAATCGGGAACTGCTGCAACGTCACCGCCTCGGCCGCATCAGGAAAAGCATACCGCGTCGTCCCTTCCGGCAAGACCAACGTATCGACGCAGTTGTAGTAACGCAGCGCCAGTTCCGGGCGATTGAGCAAGAAACGCATCAGTTTCCAAGCTGGCTCCCACCACCGATCGGCCTCATAAATCAATTGATCGGGCGCACAGACTGCCACCGCCGAGGTATCCGGATCACGTTGCAGATGATCGGCCACGCCCCGCATCCCGGCCAGCTGCCAGAAGCGTGTTTCGGCTAACGATGGCCACACAACAAAATAGTCGCGTGAAGTCCAGGCGACGTTGAAGACAAAAACGACTAGCAGGCCAGCGTAGACGAACTTGTTAGGCCAACGTTTGACGAGGGCGGCAACGGCGAGACCAATAAAGATGAATACGACGACCTGCGCACCGATGGCGCGGATGGAGTTGGGCGCAGGGAAACTGAGCATCGTGGGCACCAGGGTCAGGAAGAACCATAGCAACAGAAACATATATTCCGGTTTACGCCAATGCCAAGCAGCAATCAGCAGCCCGCCGATGAGCAGCGCCGCACCCATCGGCTCGAGGAACGGCCGATGCGGGATGCCGTAGTAAGGTAGTGCATCGCCGGTAAAAACAAACATACCCAGGACGTTGATCACATTCTCGATCAGGGGCTGAGGATTGCCCTGGCCGAGTTCCCGCAGCGGTTGATTGATGTTGAAGAAGCTCAGCTTCCCGCCATCGGTGTATTGAGTAAGGTAAAGGACGAGCGGCAGAGCCACCAGGGCCATCACAGCTAAAGCAATCACCAATCCCTTGAACCAGAAGCGCCAGTTCGATCGCTGGAATAGTAGAGTGTAGGCACCAAAGACAACGAAGATCACCGGCAAGGCACGCGAAGCAATGTACGTTTCGATCGACAACCCTGCAAACAATCCGCTGAGCGCGAAGAAAACCCAGATGCGCCGCCCGCTCGCTGTCCGGGCGCGCC
>JAUQXC010000819.1 GCA_030834825.1 Thermoflexales bacterium | reverse complement strand
TAGGCAGTAGACGGCAATGTATGCGCTGTACAGGTGTTTGATGGCCGTGTGCCAGGCGGCCGTTCGCTCGTGATATACGTTGCTGCCGCCCGCCTGCGGTTGCAATACGGAATGTTCAGGCGTTGCCGCGCCGTTGCGCAGGGCCTGCACTTCGGCGATCAATGTCGGGAGATCGATTTTCTTCATGTGCGCTTTGTGGCCGGCCTTTTCAAAATGCTGCCACTGCGTCACGAAATCGTCGTACACGCCCAGCATCAGCTCATCAGCGTGCGGGACCCGCTTATGCTCGTGCGCTTCCTTCAGCTGCTCGCGCATTTGCTCCAGATAGCCCAACGCACTCATCTGGATCGCCAGCCAGACTTCCTGCTGTGTTTCCAGCAAGCGCACCTGGCCGATCTCTTTGAGATACATCCGCACGGGGTCGTCGCCGAGATCGGCGCCCACCTCGATCGCCGTGTCTTCCTCTTCGGCTTCTTCCTCGATCTCTTCCAGCTCGGCCACGTCCGGCTCATCCGCCAGCAACACGTCAGCGTCCTCGATCTGCTCCGTCAGCTCGTCGAGGTTCTCTTCGCCTTCTTCAATCTCGAGTTCTTCACCGAGATCGTCCGTATTCAATTCGTCATCTGCGGGATTCAATTCATTAGGAGTTGGCTTCATGCTTCACCGTTCAGGTCTCGTTGATACAGCGAATCAACTGCGGCCCCACGGATCAGTGGCGCGGGCTATTGTACGCGTAGTCAGAATTTGTTGCAACCGTAGCAGCGCGGCCGCATTGTCGCGCCCGACCTGGGTCAGGATCGCCAGTGCAGCGGCTTCGACGGGTTCCTGCAGTAGCGAGCGCAGCTGTTGTCCTTCACGCCGCAGGCGTTTTTCACGCAGCTGCAAGCCCGCTTTCTTAGCACCCTCTTCCAGACTAATACCGCGATCGACGGGCGGCCGGGTGTGGCCTTCTTCGTACAAGAGGGCCAGTTCTGGATACAAGGTTTCATCCATCCCTGCCTGGACTTCGTCAGGCGTTGGTGCGGGGTCGTCAATCAGCGCGACGCGCAGTGCGCGGAAAATCTCGCGCGGCGCCGCCTGTTCGAAGTCGTCCACATTCAACGGAGGCAGTTCTGCCCGCTCGAGCGTCTCATCAATGACGTTCAATACATGCGGATGGCGCAACAGCAGCGACAGGGCGTATTGTTCCAGGTCAGTTGTATCACGCTTTGGCGTTTCCGGCACAGACGTGGCGCGCTGCCGTTGCTTGACTGGCGCCTGGTTGACCACGCGCATCTGATCGAACATGGCGCGCTCGTCGACCTTCAAGCGCCGCGCTAACTGCTGCATATACACTGCCTGCTCCACCGGATCGGCCACATCCCGAATGATGGGCAGCACCTCTTTGGAGAGTTTAGCCTTCTCGCGCGGATCGTTGAGATCGCGTCCGGCACTCAAGGCGTCGATCACAAAGGGCACGACAGGCGGCGCGTTCTCTACCAATGTCTGCCAGGCGAGTGGATCAGCCTGCATCAGCTCGTCGGGGTCCTTGCCCTCCGGCACGGTCAATACCCGGATGTCGATCTGTAGCTTACCGGCGGACCCCACTAATCCGCGCGGATTGAAGATGGGTGCCGCTTCCCGATCGAGTGTTGCCCGCGCCACATCCAGCCCGCGCAGCATGGCGTTGATGCCGGCGGTATCCGGGTCAAGCGCCAGCACGATCTTCGACGCCAGTTTTTGCAACTGCCTGAATTGATACTCGGTCAGCGCTGTGCCCAGCGCAGCCACGACGTTGTGAAAGCCGTGCTGGTGGGCGGCGAGCGCATCCATGTAGCCTTCAACGATGACGGCGACCTTCTGATCGCGGATCGCCTGTCGGGCCGCGTGCAGCGCATACAGCGTGCGGCTCTTGTCGAACAAGGCCGTTTGCGGCGAGTTGAGGTACTTCGGCTCATCGTCCTTTTTCAACGCGCGGGCGCCGAAGCCGATCGGGCGGCCTTTGCCGTCGTGAATGGGAATCATCACGCGGTGGCGAAACCGATCGAAAGTGCGGCCATCCTCGCGCTGGACCAGCAAGCCCGCATCGATCAGCTCTTCGTTCGAGAAGCCCTTCTGCAACAGGTGCTGCTGCAGCGCGTCCCAGCTTTCCAGCGCATAACCCAGTTGGAAGGTTTCGATCGTCTCTGCCGTGATGCCACGGTTCGCCAGGTGTTCGCGCGCGATTTTTGCCTGCGGGTTGTTGCGGAGCAGGTGGTTGAACCACTGCGCCGCGGCCGCCACGGCCTCGCGCAAACGGGCCAGGTGTTGATCTTCAATTTCAGCCTCGGGCCTGCGCTCTTCGACGATCTCGATCCCGGCGCGGCGACCCAGTTCGTGCAGCGCGTCTTTGAATTCCAGCCCGTCGCGCTTCATCAGGAAGGTGAAGACGTCGCCGCCCGTATTGCACGCGCCGAAGCATTTCCACGTACCGCTCTCCGGCCACACGACAAACGACGGCGTGCGCGTGTTGGCGTGGAAGGGGCAGAAGCCCACGTAAGTGCGCCCGCTCTTTTTTAGTTTTACCGTCTCCGACACCACGTCCAGGATGTCGAGGCGGTCTTTGATATCGTCGATCACCGTCATGTGACTATCCAATCAAAATCGCAGCGCGAGTGTTTCCACTCGCGGCCACGCTGCTGCTGTATCCAATTGTCCCATACGGCGCACTTACTTCTTCTTGGCTTTTTTCGGAGCCGCTTTGCGTCTCGTCGTCCGGACTTTGGCCGCAGTCTGGCGTTTCACGGCTGGTTTCTTTTTGGAAGTCGGCTGCTTGGTTGTGGGCTTGGCCGGATACAGTTTCTTCAAGCGCTTCAAACGTTCTGCCCACAAGGTCTGCAAATCCGCCGCCTCTTCCGGCAGCGCAAAATCGACCACCCGCACGCGCGTGCCCTGCGCGACTTTGTCCAACTTGAACCCCGTGATATCGATCGGCACGGAGCCTTCAAACTGGTTCCAGCGAATACCCACCTCAATGCCCGGGATCAGCCGTCGATACTCGCCGCGCTTTTCGTGCGTGTCGTAACCGATGACGATTTGTCCCCCCTGGTGCGGATCAGACTGCACTCGATCGGCCAGCCAACGTAATAGCTGCTTCTCATCGGTCAGCGATTTGTACAGGCGCGCCGGAGTGGCAGGAATCACGGTCGATTTTTCCACGAGGATAATTTGCGACATGGCTGGCCTCCAAAGGAATCGTGGGACACTTAAATTATACGATCATCGGTTGGAGACGCCAAACGGGTATGTGGGTTTCAGCCGGCGCGTCAGGTGGGCTTTGTCCAAACAATCGAATAGCGCCACAGCAAATGCCGCGTGATGTGAGCGCCGGGCAAGACCTTCTTACAGCTCTGCCGCACTTGCGCCAAAGTGAGATAGACGTCGGTCCGCCCGTGTTCGGCCCACGCCTGCCGGACTTCATGCGGCGGACGCAGCCGATGCTGCTTCCACAGCCTCAGCGCCAAGTTCCAGGGAAAGGCCGGGATGCTCCATAGAAAGTCGGACAAGCTTTCAGCCCGGAACAAGTCGAGAACCAATAAGGTGCCACCGACCTTGAGCGCCTCTTTCATCCGGCTTAGCATTTCTGCAAACGGCAAGTGATGCAAGGTGGCGATGGAAACGACACAGTCGAAATGGGTCGTGGGTAATTCATACTTCAGCACATCGGCGGTCTGATATTCGAGATGGCTGAAGCGCCTTGAGCGTTCTTGCGCGAGGCAAATCATCTGTGGCGAGAGATCGAGCGCCAGGACGTGTTGAGCGCGTTGGGCCAGCAAGCGCGAAAATCCGCCCGTGCCACAACCGATGTCCAAGGCCTGATCACATTGAGCGGGTACATGCTTCAACAAGAAGGAATGATAGTAGTCGTTGTGGTTCCACTCCTCGGTTGATAGCACGGCTAATCGATCGAAGTCCGCTTGAATCTTCTCGGTTGAAGCCATCATTGCCTCGCTTACTGCTTGCGATAGCCGACGAAGATGCGCTCGATCGGCGCCCAGCCGATCAATTGCGGTTGACTCCAGCCTGGCGGCGGAGTGAGAGTTTGCACGTCGAGATAAGGTTCGATTCGCACCTTGTCCCAGGCGTGGATCACTTTCCCTTCGCCGATGCACAATCCCACGTGGCCCCAGTCTTTGATCTCATCTCCGACGGGGCCGGCACAAGCATAGAACACAAATGAGCCAATCGGCGGTTCACCGCTATTTTGCGCCGCACCATATTCGTCGGCGGATGCTTGGGCGTCATCTCCGCCGAAGATTTCGACGTGGTTGCTCTCTTCGTAGGCATCTTCGACAAAGGCCAGACAGCGAGCCGTGTACTCGGTTGCCCCAAGATGATCCTGCGCCCAGCGAATGGCATTGGTGATGTAAGTTTCGAAAACTTCGTTCAATGGAATTTCCTCAATTCGGATTTGAATCGCTCTTCGATATCGGTTAGCCCGGCGATCTCTTTCAGGCAGAGATCGTTCTCCAGCTGCTTGATGATCTCATGACCTAGAAAGTAACCACACTGGCTATGGCCTTCGATGTCATACCATGAGCCAAAGAATTTTTGAACGGCCTCGCCTGTCTCAACGGAGCGCAGGAACTCGGCGGCCAACTCGGCGCGATGGGCCTGACACCATGCCAGCCATGCTTGATCCTCGTCGTTGCTGGCCTCGTGCGGTGCACTCTCTTCGCTGATTATCTCTTCGCAACGTTGGGCAAAGCCTTCCAGGTAAAGCTGCCACCAGGCACCCTCGCCAAACGCTTGGCCGCGCTGCGTTCGCCACTGCTCGTGTACCACATGCCCGAATTCGTGGGCGATCAATCCGGCAACTGATCCCTCATCGCTCCACCCACACTCCGCGATGTTTTCCAGGCCGAACCAAATGGCGGGTGAGTCTTGATACGCGGTCACCCAGCCTGCTCCACATCCAATGCCGACGTGAATCACGAAGGTGATTGGGCTGGCGAAGCCCAGTTTTAACTCTGCCTGCTGATAAGTCGTGGGGCACAGCGTCAGCAAATTTCTGTGAGATTCGTGCATGGCGGGCAGGCGTTCACCGAGGAAAGGGAAGACCTTCTCAGCCGCCACGCTGCGCCAGTCGACGTTTTGATCGGCGTAATCGGCGATTTGTTTTTCGAGGAGCTCGGGCCAGTGAGGCATGAACTCGCTCGTCCAGCGTTCGATCTGTTCATCGACGGAAAGACAGTGCACCTGTTGCCAGAAATTGACAAAGGCGGGAAAGACATTGACAAAGGTCCAGGTGGACATGAGAAAACTCTCGGCAGTGAAAAACGTCCAGCCGCCGATCAACGATCGGCGGCGATATATCTCAACTCGTTTTCTGGCGACAGCGGCACAACTGGGACGATTGGCTGCACGTCATGTCGGGCGGGCGATTCGCTGGAGCATCCAGTCATATTGTCAGTAATCCGCGTAGGGATATCCACCCCATGGTTCACGTCCCGCGAATCCGCAAGCAAGAAGAACATGATCCCACATATCCATTTTGCTTGACCGAAGATCATTGAGAATCGACTGGAGTTGATCGAACCGATCACGGCGGAAATATTCGACGCCAAATACCAACAAAGCCATATGCTTCGTATCACGCACAGTATTGAAGCTAACTAAACTCTGCTGTGCAGAGTCAAAATCGCCCAGTACGATTTGCGTCATGATGATTTGTTCACGTTCAAAATCATCAGCGGCCAACGGAAATGCTTCGCTGTAGCGTTTTTCCACAGATAGCGCAATATGCTTGGATTTGCCAGTACGCACCGTGAGGTTGACCATCGCGGGCACTTCGGACAGTGGATATATTGGATACAGTTGATTAAAGCTATCCGCAGACAGATCTATTTGAAGTCGCTCCTCATACCCGAAATGCAACTTGGCCTGTCGCCAGAGTTGCTTTACACGGGAAACCAAGTCGCCACGCTCAAGAATAAGAGCCACAGCAATAGCCTGCCGCATACAATACCAGTTGTAATGGTTTTCTTGCGCTTCCTGTTCCAGAAAGCCGACAGTTCGTTCGAGAAACTGCTGTGCAAATTGCTGGTGTTGAATATCGTGTGACATGCCCAGCTTTTTCGCCCGTCATCTGCGGGATAATACCGAGAATTACGGCAGTGTAGCGCAAAGTAAGTGATGATGCTTTTGGATCACACGTCACTTCATTGCTGCTGTGGTCGTCAAACGAGGAACAACGCACTACTTGGCAGTCCGAGGCTTTTCCAAAACCCCGGCGAATCACGCACGTCGGATACGACGTAGTGCGCCGCTGTGGACAGCGACTGGGATCTCATTTGTCCAACTCTGTCATCAAGTCGGCTACCGTGCTACGCCCGACCAGGCCTGCTTGATATTCTGCCCGCGTTTCAGCGATGCGCGGACGGTGTGCGCCAAACCGCTGCAAGAAGACAACTTGGTTACACAGTTCATCGGCGGTAAGCGTATCCAACAATCGACTTAATGGTTGAAGCAATTGGCTGAGCCGTTGGCCGCTGAATTGTGGCGAGATGATAATGCCGGCATGAGCACGGTTATCGGCGGCCCATTGACGTGCCAGTCGTACAAAATCAACATGATCGAAGGTCAGGATTGCCATTTGATGATGAGTTGCGTAGGTTAGATGGTCTTTGTCGCTCCGCCCAATCATGCTGGCTTCAAGGGCGCTTTGCGCCACATAGCCACGCGTTCTCAGTATTCTGGCAAGTTGCGGAATAATATGTTCGTCTGTGTAGATTTGAATAAATAGCGGTGCTTCGTCGCTCATTTTGTCTTCCGCAAATCAGGAAAGTGGATAAAGCCGCGCTCATCCATCACGCCGCCGGTCTGCTTGAGTACATTCTCAATTCGCTGTGCGGCGATCTCCGCTTCGATCTCCGCCTGATGATCGTGATAGTAACTGATGGCATCATAAACACTGGCGGGTGACAAATGCGGATACGACATTAAGATGTCGTCCATCGTATCGCCTGCTTTGTAAAAACCTGCAATGATCCAGACCGGCATCCGCGTACCACGAATCACGGCTTGCTGTCGGTCCTTTTTGGGGATCAGCACAATGTGCGGGTGCTCAGTGGACGTGTCGTCGACTTGTGGATCGGCAACTTGAATGGTCATTGACCCTCCCTTCGTTCCTGAAACTTTGTGCGAAGCCTGTCATAAGCAGATTATACAATCGAGCTGTAGAAAGCCAAGCCGCCGATCGCGTGATCGGCGGCTTGGAAAACCTACTGTTCTGTAGGGCGAGATAGAATCTCGCGCTACAACTACTACTTATCGCGCACCACGGCGCCGAGCGCGGCCTGCGCAGCGGCCAGGCGGGCCACCGGCACGCGGAACGGCGAGCAGCTCACGTAGTTGAGGCCGGCCTTGTGGCAGAACTCGATCGAGGACGGATCACCACCGTGCTCACCGCAGATGCCCACTTCCAAACCGGGGCGGGCGGCGCGGCCGTTCTTCACGGCCATCTCGATCAGCTGACCCACACCCACCGTATCCAACTGCTGGAACGGATTGCTGGGCAGGATCTTCTCTTCCACGTAGCGCAGCAGGAACTTGCCTTCTGCGTCGTCGCGGCTGTAGCCGTACGTGGTCTGCGTCAGGTCGTTGGTGCCGAATGAGAAGAACTGCGCCAGCTCGGCGATCTCACCCGCGGTCAGGGCGGCGCGCGGCACTTCGATCATCGTGCCGAACTTGTATTCCACTTCCACGCCCTTCTCGGCCATGACGGCCTTGGCGATGGCTTCCAACTCACCTTGCGAGACCTTCAACTCGTTGACGTGGCCCGTCAACGGGATCATGACTTCCGGCTTCACCACATGGCCCTTGGCCTGAACATTGCACGCCGCTTCAAAGATGGCGCGGACTTGCATCTTCAGGATGCCGGGGTAGGTGATGCCCAGGCGGATGCCGCGCAGACCCAGCATCGGGTTCTGCTCGCGCATGGATTCAACCGCGGCCAGCATCTCTTCGGCTTCCTTCAACTTCTTGCCCTTCTTGCCCAGCACGCGCATCGTGGTCACTTCGGCCAGCAGCTCATCGTGCGAAGGCAGGAATTCGTGCAGCGGCGGATCGATCAGGCGGATGATGACGGGCAGGCCGTCCATCGCTTTGAAGATGCCCTCAAAGTCCTTGCGTTGCAGCGGCAGCAGTTTCTTCAATGCGCCTTCGTATTCCTTGACTTCCAACGAGGCCTTGGTCGCCTTCTTCGCATTGGCCACGGCCACTTGGAGATCCTTGAAATCGGGGCGTTTGGCCAGTTCGGCCTCGGCGCGGCTGAGCGTGTCCAGCTTGGCCTGCGCGGCGCTGGCGTTGAGGATCATCTGGCGTACGACGGGCAGGCGCTCGACTTCGAAGAACATGTGCTCGGTGCGGCACAGACCGATACCCTGTGCACCGAACTTGCGGGCCTGTAGGGCGTCCTTCGGATAGTCGGCATTGGCCCACACGCCCAGGCGGCGGACTTCGTCGGCCCAGCTCAACAGCGTTACCAGATCGACTTCCTTGTCAAAATCGGGTCGAATCGTCGCGATCTGGCCGGCCAGCACTTCACCGGTCGTCCCGTCGATCGAGATGTAGTCACCCTGCTTGATGGTCTTGCCGGCGGCCACGAACAACTTCTTGTCGGCATCCACGCGGATGGCTTCGCAGCCCGCCACGCACGGCAGACCCAGACCACGGGCCACCACGGCGGCGTGCGAGGTCGCGCCGCCGCGCTGAGTCAAAATACCCTTGGCGACGAGCATCCCGTGCACGTCGTCGGGGTTGGTTTCAGGGCGAACCAGAATGACGGCCTTGCCGGCTTTGCCCCACTCTTCGGCGGTATCCGCGTCGAACGCGGCGATACCGGTGGCGGCGCCCGGCGAGGCATTGAGGCCCTTGGCCAGCACGCCCGCGGCCTTCTTGGCCTTGTCGTCAAAGCGCGGCAGAAGCAGCATGTTAATCTGCATGGGATCGAGGCGTTGCAGCGCTTCTTCCTTGCTGATGACGCCTTCGTTGGCCATATCAACAGCGATCTTCACCGCGGCCTGCGCCGTGCGCTTGCCGGTGCGCGTCTGCAACATCCACAGCTTGCCACGCTCCACGGTGAATTCCATGTCCTGTACGTCGCGATAATGCTTCTCCAGTTGATTGGAGATTTGGACGAACTGCTCGTACACTTCGGGCATTTCTTCCTGCATCTGCGCGATCTTCTTGGGGGTGCGGATGCCGGCCACCACGTCTTCACCCTGCGCATTGATCAGGTACTCGCCGTACATGACCTTCTCGCCGGTGGCGGGATTGCGGGTGAACGCCACGCCGGTGCCCGAGTCGTTGCCCATGTTGCCGAAGACCATGGTTTGCACATTGACACCCGTCCCCAGGTCGTGCGCAATCTTCTGGCTGTTGCGATAGTCCACTGCGCGCTTGCCGAACCACGACGCGAACACGGCCTCAATCGCCTCTGACATTTGCTTGTGCACATCATCGGGGAACTCAACACCCAGTTCCTTCTGGTACAACGCCTTGAAGTCATCCACGACCTTCTTGAGCATGTCCACCGTCAGGTCGGTGTCCTGCTTGCCCGTCGTCTTGGCCTTGTACTTGTCCAGGATGTGCTCGAACTTGCGGCCTTCAATACCCTTGACGGTCTTGCCAAACATCTGGATCAGGCGGCGATACGCATCCCAGGCAAAGCGCTCGTTGTTGGTCAGCTTGGCAATGCCTTCCAACGTCTGTGGATTGAGACCGACATTCAAAACGGTGTCCATCATGCCCGGCATCGAGAACTTGGCGCCCGAACGCACCGACACCAGCAGCGGATTCTCGGGATCGCCAAAACGCTTGCCGGTCTTCTCTTCAATCACCGCCAACGCCGCCAGCGCCTGGTTCCACAGATCCGCTGGGAATTGCTTGCCAATCTTGAAGTACTCGTTGCAGGCCTCGGTGGTGATGGTGAAGCCCGGCGGAACCGGCACGCCAGTGTTGGTCATTTCGGCCACACCCGCGCCCTTGCCGCCGAGCAAATCACGCATGTCCTTGTTGCCTTCCGTAAACAAATACACCCACTTCTTCGACATCGTTTGCTCCTTAGCAATTGGATTAGATTGAAAAATACACCAATCGTTTAGTGTATTTCTTTTGACGATTTTGGGCAGTGACAATGTGCCCCGATACAAGGTGTGAGGTGTAACCTTTGCGCTCTCTATCACCCGATCGGGTGAGGGGGATCCTCGTTATTAAAAGCCTTCTACCTTGGTTAAATCGACGATCCCATCTGCTAGATGCCAGATGCGTTGCAGCAGCGCCTGCCGCGTCTGACGAATGGCTTGATCTTCGTGCATCACCAGCACCTTGTCGAAGAAGGTCTGAATTGCCGGGATCAACGGCGCCAGCGCCTTGAAAAACGCCCTGATCGAACTCTGCGGCCCGATCGCTTTGCGCGCCGCGTCATAGGCCTGATACAAGGCTTGTGTCTGCGGATCACTGTCCTGGCTGATGTCCAGCGGCAGCGTCTCTTTGAGGTCGCGCACGATGCGCACACAGCGCGCGTAATTGTCGAGCGTGATCGACCAATCGGGTTTGGCGACTTCCACGGCCAGCGCTTCGATAGATTGTTTGGCGCTAAAAGGATCATCACCTCGCGCGGCCAACACGGCATCGATCAGATCGTACCGCAATCCTTGATCGAGCAGGGCGGCCCGCTCGCGCCCGACGAGGAACGTCTGGGCGTCCTCCAACGCCTTGGCCGCGACGGTAACCGGTTGCAACTTGGCGGCCGCTTCCAACGCGGCGTGCAGCGAGAATGACACTTGATGCCTGATCAATGTCTCGACGATGCCCAGCGCGGCGCGGCGCAGCGCCCACGGATCGGCTGAGCCGGTCGGGGCCAGGCCGACCGCAAACAGGCCGCTGAGGCTGTCAAAGCGATCGGCCAGGCTGATGGCCGCGCCGACCATCGACTCCGGTGCACGTTCGTACTGTTCGGCCAGTGCGCGCGCCACCACCTCGTTCTCGCCGGCTAGTCTGGCATACTCGCCGCCCATGATGCCCTGCAACGAAGTCATCTCCACCACCATCTGCGAGCCGAGATCGGCCTTGCACAGGTGGGCAGCGCGTCGCGCGGCCTGGGTCTGTTTGTCGTTCAGTTTCAACAGCGCGGCGAGGGTGGGCGTCAGTGCTTCAATGCGTTTGGCCTTGTCCAACATCGAGCCGAGTTTGATCTGGAAGGTCAGCGTGCTGAGCCTGGGCAGGAACTCTTCCAGCTTGTGCTGGCGATCGTGATTGAAGAAATATTCGGCGTCACTGTAACGGGCCCGCAGCACTTCTTCGTTGCCGTGCTGCACCAGGCTGAGGTTGTCCGTCGTGCCGTTGCGCACGGCGATGAAGTGCGGCAGCATACCCGACTGGCCCAGCACCGGGAAGTAGCGCTGATGCTTCTTCATGACCGTGATCAGCACGTCTTTGGGCAAGGTCAAATATTTCTTCTCGAAGTTGCCCAACAGCGCGGTGGGCTGCTCGACAAGGTTCGTCACTTCTTCGAGCAGGCCGGGATCGTCGGGGATTTGCCCGTGGACGCTCTCGGCGACTTTGCTAATCTGCGCTTTCACGACCTCGCGCCGTTCTTCGTAGGTCAGGATCACGTTGTGCTGCTTGAGCGTGGCCGGATAGTGATCGGCTGATTGAATGACCACATCGGGTGAGCCTTCCGCGCGTGGGCCGCGTGTCACCTTGCCGCTATTGATCCCCGCATACGTGAAGGGCACCACCTGAGCTTGCCACAGTGCGACGAACCAGCGCAGTGGGCGGCTGAACGCGATGCCCTCACTGGCCCACCGCATCGTCTTCTCGAATTTCAGCGCGGCGATCAACTCGGGCAGCAAGGTTGAGAGCACTTCGCCGGCAGATTTGCCCGCTTCGTGTTTCTTGGCGTAAACGTACTGGTTGCCCTGCTCTTCAACTTTGAGCAAGTCTTGCACATTAACACCTTGCCCACGCGCGAAGCCTTCCGCCGCTTTGGTCGGCTTACCGTCTTTGTCGAAAGCGGCTTTCAGCGCCGGGCCACGCACCAACGCGTCGAGCGGTGTTTGCCGCGGTGCCAAGTCGCGCACCAGAAAGCCTTGCCGCCGGGGCGTGGCAAAGCACTCGATCGTGTTGTATTCCAGGCGGGCGTCTTTCAGCATCTTTGGCGCCAGTTCGCGCAATTGCGCCAACACGGAAGTGACATCGGAAGCAGGCAGCTCCTCTGAGCCAATCTCGAATACGAACGAGGCCGGCTCCCTAACGACCACAGACGATGGACTACGGACCACGGTTGTTGCGCTGCGGTCTATGGTCTGTCGTCCGTCGTCTTTCAGCCACGGATACTCCATGGCCTTGCGTTGTTCCACATAAGCCGTCGCCACGCTGCGGGATAGTTCACGCATGCGGCGGAAGTAGTTGGCGCGCTCCGTCACACCGATCGCGCCGCGCGAATCCAATAGGTTGAACGTGTGCGAAGACTTCAGCACGTAGTCGTGTGCGGGCATGACCAGCGGCGGCTCGTGCGCCAGCGCGGCTTTGGCTTCCGCCTCATAAGTATCATACAGGCGATACAGGCGCTCGACATCGGCCAGCTCGTAGTTATAAATGCACTGCTCAACTTCATTGCGGAGATAGATATCACCGTAAGTATGCACGCCATCGAAGTCGATATCGTAGATGCTGCGCACACTCTGCAGGAACATCGCGATGCGTTCCAACCCGTACGTCAATTCTACCGATACCGGATCGAGTACCTGACCACCTGCTTGCTGGAAGTATGTGAACTGCGTGATTTCCAGGCCGTCGAGCCATACTTCCCAACCCAGGCCCCAAGCACCTAACGCTGGCGATTCCCAGTTGTCTTCTACAAAGCGGATGTCGTGTTCATCACGTTTGATGCCCAGGGCATA
>JAUQXC010000818.1 GCA_030834825.1 Thermoflexales bacterium | reverse complement strand
CCGGAAGCATTGCCTAAAGCAAAGGAAATTACTGCCCCTGCAGTAATAACCCCCCAATTCGTGGTACTGTCCAACCGCTGCCGCCAGACGTTGGCCCGCTGCATCTCCCCACGGTAAAGATGAACCATCGCCGTCGTGAAGTCACTGCCCCGCAGGCGATAACCACGATAGGTCCAAACCGACTCACTGCCCGTACTATCCTTGGGAACATTAGGTTGCTCAGTCGTCATATGTTGCTCCCGTTTGGAATTATGACTTGTAAATTTTCTAGTTAATTTTGAGGTCCTGTTAAGGACTTTTTTAGCATTGTTCTTTTATCATTCTAAGTAATCTGGGGCATAATCTAGAGATATTTTCTGCTTATGACATAAACGAACATTAGCATATCGTTAAATCTCTGGACTTTTTTCACTAACTCATTATAATAAATAAGGAAAGTTTGATACAAATAGATTTAAATAAACTTTTGCTGAAGGCCGCCCAACGTTCGATTATTGCCCCCTCTGCCCTTATGATAGCACAGATAGGAGCGCCATGAAGCAAAGCAAACACAAACGAGTTGCTCGGTATGTAGTCGAAGTAAAAGATGTTGACGTGGATGAAGTGGAATTAGAGGTTGATTTAGATGAGGCCGAGGAAGAGCTCGATACGGAATGGAGTGTGATGGAAGCCGACTCGACAGGAGCTGCCGAGTTGGAAGATGAGGCCGATGTTTTGGATGAAGATTCAGATAATGCCGCTGCCGACGAGGGTGACTTTGATACGGTAGCCCACTATTTCCGTGAATCGGCCCGCCATAAGCTGCTCGCTCCTGAAAAAGAACGTGAATTGACCGAGTCGGTCAAGCGCGGGCGAATTGCCCACAAGCGGTTGGACACGAGTCGATCGCTGAATGCCGCGAATCGAGCGAAGTTGAAGGTCACGCTCGTACACGCCAACGAAGCGCGCGACGAATTGGTACGCGCCAATGCCCGGCTGGTGATCAGCATCGCCAAGCGGTATCAAAATCTCGGCCTGCCATTGATGGATCTGATTCAGGAAGGCAACATCGGGTTGCTGCGCGCCATCGATCGGTTTGAGCCGGCCCGGGGGTTGCGACTTTCGACCTATGCAACGTGGTGGGTGCGCCAGGCCATCAACCGCGCCGTGGCGAATCAGGGTCGCACGGTCCGCCTGCCCGCCTACTTGCAGGATCGCTTGCACAAGATGCAGCGTGTGGCGCAGGATCTGGAGCAAACACTGGGGCGCGCGCCCAACGACGAAGAACTGGCAGACATGCTGGCGATCACACCGGACGACGTGCACACGATGCGCACTGCAGCGGTACCGGTCAGCTCGCTCGACGATCCCATCAGCGAAGAAGACGACGAATCGCCCGTGGCGCAGATCGAAGATGCGGAAGTGATTCCGCTGGACGAGTTGGTAGCGCGCCGTATGTTACGCGAAGCGATGGAACGGGCGTTGGAAGAATTGCCGGCTCGCTATGCAATGATCCTGCGTATGCGTTATGGCATCGATGGGGACAAACCGCGCACGTTGGAATACATCGCGCAGAAGCTAAATCTGAGCCGTGAGCGTGTGCGCCAGATCGAACGCGATGCTTTCTCGCGACTGCGCTTACAAGAAGATGTTCGCAAGCAGCGCTTGCCCATGGCAGCGTAATTCAAGCAGCTAACCTGAGTAATGACTCAACGCTCGCCGCGTGCGAGCGATCACGACTGATCCCGGAGACTGGGATACGCGCTTATAGACGGAATCTAGCGTGGGGCATGGGGATGCCTTAAATCACGGTTGAAGGAGAAAGTCTAAGAGCCAGCCAATGCGGCCCCAAGGGATTGACCTGCCGGACAAATAATCCGGCAGGTCTTTTTCATGCCTAGCCAGGTGCAGCGCCTGGACGATAATCTTCACCATGGCTGTGAATGTCTTCCAAGCGCACTTCCCGCTGCAAAGCCTCCTCCAGTTATCGGAGACATACTGTGCCTCTTGTAGAAAGATGATCAGGCGGGCCGATTATACCGCAGTGCAATGGTATAATCCTCACCATCCACCCGCCTCAGGAGAGTCCTCATGCAAGTCGATACCATCCTCGCCCACGGCACCGTCATTACACTGGACGACGCCTTCACATTGATCGAAGACGGGGCCGTCGCGCTGCGCGGCGACTCGATCGTCGATCTTGGTCCAGCCGATCGGATCTTGCGCGACCACACGGCGGCGCACCTGGTCGATTGCCACCACTGCGCCATCATCCCCGGCTTGGTTAATGCCCACACCCACGTGCCGATGACGCTGTTGCGCGGCCTGGCCGACGACCTGCGGTTGGACGTTTGGCTGATGGGTTACATGATGCCCGTCGAGCGTGAGTTCGTGACGCCAGATTTTGTGCGCCTGGGCACGCTGCTCGGTTGCGCCGAGATGATCCGTTCGGGCGTGACCTCCTTCGCAGATATGTATTACTTTGAAGACGCCATCGCCGAAGCGACAGTGCAGGCCGGACTGCGCGGCGTGCTGGCCCAGACGGTGTTGAAGTTCCCCGCCCCTGATGCCGCCTCTTACGAAGATTCGGTGGAGGCCTGCCGCCTGTTCATCGAGAAGTGGAAGGGCCACGCGCTGATCGTACCCGCGGTAGGCCCACACGCGCATTACACCTGTCCGCCCGAGGTGCTGGAGGCGTGCGTGGCGCTGGCGACGGAATACAATGTGCCGCTGCACACGCATGTGTCCGAAACGGTTTTTGAGGTGGAAGAGAGCCGCAAGGAACATGGCATGCCGGTCGTGCCCTGGATCAGGCGGCATGGCTTGCTGGAGACGCAACTCATCGCCGCGCATTGCGTCCATGTGGACTCGGGCGAGATTCGCACGCTGAAGAATGCAGGCGCAGGCATCGTACACAATCCCTCAAGCAACCTCAAGCTCGCCAGCGGCATCGCCCCGATCAAGGAGATGATCGAGACGGGTTTGAAGCTGGGCCTGGGCACGGACGGGACGGCCAGTAACAACGACCTGGATATGTTCGAGGAGATGCGGCTGGCCTCATTCCTGGCGAAGGGCGCAACGCATGATCCGTTGACGGTGCCCGCCCGCACCACCTTGATGCTGGCGACCCGGGGCGGCGCGCGCGCGATCCATCTCGATCACTTGACCGGCTCGCTGGAGGTGGGCAAGCGCGCCGATGTGGTCGTGGTGGATTTAACCGGGTTGCACAATACGCCGCGGTTCCACCGCGAGCCCGAATTGGTATACTCGCAACTGGTGTATGCCTGCAAGGCCAACGATGTGCGTGATGTGTGGTGTAATGGCCAGGCCTTGATGCGCGATCGGGCGTTGTTGACGATCGAGCTCGACGAGGTGCTGGCGCAAGCCCAAGAGGTCGCGCAGCAGATTGACGCCTTCCTCGTGGCGCGTGAAGGCAATCTGCTCGATAAATTGATCGCCATTGGCGGATTGAATCAAGAAGAGATGTTCGAGGTACAAGTCAAGGTGGCGATCGATAATCCCGACGAAATCGATCGGGCGCTGAAGCAGCCGCCCCTCTCGATCACCCGCTCGTCACGGCGCAATCAATACGATACCTACTTCCTGTTTGCCGAGGCCCAGCAGGGGCGCATTCGTTATCGCGAAGACGAGATTTTTGCGAAGAGCGATGAAGTGAGCGAAGTGCGTTACCTCTTGACGTACACGCAGCCCGCGAAAGAACGTGAGTTTACCCAGTCGGTACTGTTATCACGCGCGCGCTTCACGGCCCGGGCCGA
>JAUQXC010000817.1 GCA_030834825.1 Thermoflexales bacterium | reverse complement strand
GGCTCGCGGGCGCGCGAGTAGTAGTCACATCTCATAATGACGAAAAACTGAGCCGCGCCCGTGCACTCGGGGCAGAGCTGGGCATCAACTACTCGCGGTGCGAATGGGACGCTGAGCTTAAGCGCTTGCTGAATGAGGGCGGTGTAGATGTCGTCGTCGATAGCGTGGGCCAGGCGACCTTTGCCAAGAGCCTGGAGGCGTTGAATCCCGGCGGCCGACTCGTTACTTTTGGAACGACGAGCGGGTCACTGACTGAACTCGATATTCGAAAACTCTACCACAAGCAACTAACGGTTTCAGGCACAACGATGGGCAGCCCGCGCGAGTTCGTGCAGATGTTGCGAGCCATCGACGCGGGACAAATTCGCCCCGTTGTTGATCGTGTCTTCCCTCTGGCTGAGGCTGGTCAGGCCCAGCAGTATATGGATCAACAAGAGCAGTTTGGGAAAATTGTGCTGAGCATCGATTAGCCACCACACAAGATTGCTCGAACACGCCATCGACCGAAATGGAATCAATCATTGAGCAGGTCCTTACCGAGGTAGGAGTCTGTTTGCGCCAGGTCTCAATTGAAAGCCTGACTCAAGCCGTGCTGCTGATGAAAACTGCCCCCCGGGTTTTTGTGGCAGGTGCTGGCCGGAGCGGCCTGGTCATGCGGGCCTTTGGCATGCGGCTGATGCACCTGGGGAAAACAGTCTACGTGGTTGGCGCGACCACTACGCCGAGCATTTTGGCGGCAAACTTGTTGATCCTCGGTTCGGGTTCGGGCCGGACGACCGGCCTGCTGGCGATGGCCGAGAAGGCCCGGAGCCGGGGCGCTCAAATCATGCTCTTCACGACGGATGCGACCTCGCCTCTAGCCGAGTTGGCTGATCACCGGATCGTCATTCCAGCACCGTCGCTCAGGGACGCTGAGGGGTCATTACAGCCCATGGGCTCTCTGTTTGAACAAGCCCTCCTTATCCTGTGCGACAGTCTCATCCTAAAGTTGATGCAGCTGACCGGAGTCGACGCGGCGCAGATGCTTGAACGCCACGCCAATCTGGAATAGGCATTACTACGCCTTGTCGCCATGCCACGCGTCAATATCGTGATTCACTGCTATTGTCATGGAGCAGCAGACTTTGTGTGACGATAGCTGGTATCCGCTGAATCTCTCGTGCCACCAGCTGGGCGCTGACCCTTCACGAATTAACTGGCATCAAAGGGCATTTTCTGATTGCAGGTATTTTTGTTTCATTGTGAACCGAGCAGTAGCGGTGTGCGCCACCATTTGGAATGGTGCTCACGAGCTATTTAGGTTAACCAAAGGTGGATAGTCTCCCTGACGAGTGTTGGTAGAATGTAATTGCACCAACACGCGTTAGGGGGCACGATGTCAAAGTTAGTCCAGCCGGGTGTTTGTCCCATCGCGATTGCGCGGATTGCGGCTTCCCGCGACCCGCAGCGCAGCGGAACATCATCGAATGTGGTCGAGTATGCAACGGACAACAACGCTATCAATTTTGCGCCTGTCATCACACGTTGACGGCAAGAAAAGGGACCTAGGTTTAGCAGCGCCAGACTCCGGCGCGTGACATCATCAAAGCGCTCGCGCAACTGGCCGACGGCGATCGGATCAGCAGTGTCATCCGCACGATTGGTCACAAGGCACATACAATTCTGGCTTGGCTGCGGGAAGCCGCTACCTAGGTCAGCCAACTTGAAGCCGTGTTGATGGTGAAGTACCGTATCACCCGTTCACCTATGGACTGTTAAAGAACTATTGACGATCATGGCACTCCCCAACACTTGAAAGGGAGACTATCAGGGTTTTGAATAGGTTCCAATCCGATTGTCAGCCTTGCGAATACCAAGTGGAGATCAGCCATCAGCGAGTGGATCACATTGGTGGAAATGGCTCCGACGATCTTCTAACCGGCTAGGTACCAGTCCTGCTTGCCCGGCGATGTTTTGTTGGCAAATAGCCGCTTGTCTATTGCCAGTAGTAGTTCGTAGACCAACGGGATATACTCTGTGCGTGACTTCCACAGCTGCAACACAAATCCATCTCTTGCCAGAACACTCTTCACCAAAGCACAGGTCAGAAGATCTTCAGCAGGATTGAGGGCGATCTCCGCCAGGACTTCGAGCGCGCTGAGCTTGCGTGATTTCAAAATCTGACTGGGAATCTGAACCTCCGTCACTTTCGACAGTGAGGAGCGACGCAGCCA
The DNA here is from genome assembly GCA_030834825.1 of Thermoflexales bacterium. Classification (GTDB taxonomy): domain Bacteria; phylum Chloroflexota; class Anaerolineae; order Fen-1058; family Fen-1058; genus Fen-1058. The sequence goes on along the minus strand of JAUQXC010000817.1, from coordinate 2,960 downwards.
GGCAGCGCATTGGTGACGGATGATCGGATCGCGCTGCGTCTGTAGTCCCGCGATTAGCGAATTGAGCACACCTCGGTCATCAAGCCATTGATCCTCGCGGCCTTTGAGCGGCTTCGTGTCGAGTTGACGCAACAGCCCTGGCAGGTCGCGCGCATAGCTATCGAGCACATGGCCGGGGATGAGGTCCACTGGCGGTTCGTACTTACAGGACAAGCCGACCTTCAAGCTAAATCGCTCCGCTCTGAGTTGACCGGCATACCGCACGGCATCCGACTCAATCTTCGCTAAATCATTGAAGCGCCGCAAAGCTTCATCTTTGAAAATCAATGCAGCGGGCAAATCAGCGCCGGCTTCCTCAAGAATATCCATCGCGTCAAGTGACGAGAGATCGGCGACTCGTTCCATGGCCAGCTTCAACTGCGCGAAGAACCGCTCGCTAAAGCATCCCAATCCGCGTGCGGTTTCACGAAGGGCGATTGACCTGTTTTCCACAGCCATAGTGCGGTTATGGCTCCTTGCACCAAGTCTTTCAGTGTCTGCGGCTTGGCGCGTGCCCTGAGTGCGGGACCTCAATTGATCGCGGAGTACGCCATGGTTAATCGCCGCAACTATCATCTCGTGAAAGAGTTCCTGGTGCATCAACAAGATACACGCCAATTGGATGCGCGCTCAATCACGCGCTACTGGTTCTATCTGAAATTCTTGTCGCTGTGGGCGGACGAAGTCTTGTTCAATCAGTTAGCCGGCATCCGCCCGGTGTTAGCGGTCTACCTCTCCACGACACGACTCGACGGACGCATGGGTTCACTCGATACGGATACGCTCAAGAAGATCATCCAAACAGTGAAACGGTTTCTTACCTGGCTGAAGATGAAGTATCCGCAGGAATTTTGCGAACTGGCGAGCGACTGGATTGAAGAACTCTGCCCGCCACAGTGTGCTCTCTAAAGAACAACTCTCGGAGGCGTTGATCGCCATTGCGCAGCAACTCGCGCATTGAAAGAGACTGGCTCAGCCAGTTCGTTTACCAGATGGGCCAGCATAAGACGTGGGTTAAAGTCGCCAGTTGTCGGCGGGACTCGCGCGCTTATGCGCTTGTTCCACATTGATCTCGGCGATGCGCGCATAATACTGCACCATATCGAGCGTGCTGTGTCCTAGCAACGATTGCAGCGTGAAGACATCGCCACCCGAACGCAAATACGTGATCGCGATGGTATGCCTGAAGCGATACGGATTGGGTAGATTCAACTCCCGATCGGCCCAGGTGTAGAACGACGACAGAAACATGTCGATGTTGCGAATCGTCTTGTTCGAGAGGGCGCGCTCCGTGCCCGTGATGAGGAAGTCGCGATAGCGACTGATGGTGCGCGGACTGAGACCTTCCGCCGTTTTGTATTGCAGAAAGCCTTCGCCGGCCTGAGAGACGAGTAAAAAGCCCGGTGCTCTTCGATTCATGGAAATCCTCCTGGTGGGGACGGATTACTGAACCGATGATCACGGGGCCAAGCAAAACACCCTAGACCTACAGGCTAGGGTGTTTCTCAAGTTGCGGGGGCTGGATTCGAACCAGCGACCTCCGGGTTATGAGAGGGTCTCTTACTTCGCCAACTTCAGACCTGCGAGCTACCCGGTTTAGGGTAGCTCTACGTTCGACGGTTCATAGGAACTCGTCGCGTTGAGATTGTAGTAGTGCGATTATAACCGATGCGTGTGAGGCTGACAAGTTCTGCTTTGTTTGCAGTGCATAGGTCGCCCCAGTTATCCCGCCCTTCGCGCAAAGCCATCAACACCACCCTCACTGTGGCTTGATTCACTTATGCGCTCAAACGCCCGGAGCAACTTAGGCGTTCTTCATATCAACTCGTCACGGGTGAAGTCTTCTAGCGCTAAATGGTCGCCAACCACAGGCCGCGAAGGGGCAAGTAGGACCTCACGCTCGATCGCTTGGCGAATGATGTCGGCCTCGCTGACACCGCGCGACTTGGTTAGCCGTTTCAACCGCACCTATTGGCGCTGAGGAATGTAGATTTGCTTGCGCAGCATCCGAGTCATTACTCGCCTCCTACCTGCACGAGAATATACACCAAAGCGCTTATGGTTCGCAAGACATCCCAGGTATTTTTTCTACAGTTCGTAACTTTTTCGCAGGGATTTTGAAGCCCGACAGGTCGGATCCGATGTATGCTGAGGATGATTCCCAGGTAGTCGCTTTGTCCTGCCTGTTAATTCTCTTGTTCTCATTGTGCCTGCACTTTGATGCAGCACTGAGTTTGTATCTACCTTGAGCACCTGCCACTTCACTTAATCGGAGGACTCGCTCGACACGTTGGAGGAAATATATCTACCTGCTCGTCAGCGCAGCCGACACTTAAAGTAAGTGGCCGCGCTGACCCAGCCTGACCCGGGCTGGCCCGGATAGACCGGGAGAAAAGTCGCACGGCCCTTGGTCAGCGACGAGGGGGAACTCCAGCAGGCTTGGTTAACCGATGTACTCAACCAGCCTGCCTTACGTCAGATGAAAGTCTGGCGACAAAATCTCAACGAACAACAGGCCGCTCGCGGCCCTTCAAAACCGACACTCCTCAAGAGGTAACTGGCTTTTCGAATCCAGTGCCCGACGAGCGAGGTGTATCTCGACGACAGGCAGGAACAAAATGGGTAAAACCTCATGGAACGGGCAGATCTATCGCGCCTTGAAGGCCATCGACCGTATCGGGGAATCGAAATATGACGCGAAGCTGACCCAGGGCTGGAGGCCTGGCCAGGCCGTCGAAGGCATCTACAGTTTTGGAACGTTCACGACGGTCTTCAAGCGAGCCATCACGTACAAAAACTGGCTGGTCGAGGAGTATCCTGGGCTGAGGTTCTTTGAGGACGTCAATCGCGAAATGACCGACGAGTTTCTCAACGAGAAAGACGAGACCTGTCAAACGGATACCGTTCAAACGCTGATTGCC
>JAUQXC010000073.1 GCA_030834825.1 Thermoflexales bacterium | reverse complement strand
ACGTGGGAGAAGTCGGAGGGTTGGCTTCCCTCGCCGTCGAAAACCCAACGATCATGGTGAACGTGGTGCTCTCACCCGATGTCTTTGCCACCAGTCGCCAGGCGCTACACCGCGCGTTCGTATTGATCGAGGGCGTGGTGCAGAAGGAGCATGGGGCGACACCGCACTGCACCTACGCAGTGGGTGCAGTGCGGTGTGTGCGATCTACGGATCAACCCGCTGCGGGATGAACGGGAAACAGTTTGAATTTGCCCTCGCGGTGCGACGGACGCACAACGCGCTTCGAACGCGAAGACTATCGGTTCGAATCCGATCGAGGGTTCTATCTTGATCCGTGGCCTAACAGGCAGGACGCTCGACTGTTAATCGAGACGGTGCAAGTTCGAATCTTGCCGGATCAGCCTGCGGGTGGACCTCACCCCCGACCCCTCTCCTACGAGGAGAGGGGAGATGATGCCAGCCTGGCGCAAATGGCAGACGCGCCGTTCTCAGAAAGCGGTGTTTCTCGGTGCGAGTCCGAGGGCTGGTACAACCTCACCCCCGACCCCTCTCCTGCCATGCAGGAGAGGGGAGCGAATGATGGCCTCGTGGCGCAACGGATGAGCGCGTCAGGATGCGAGCCTGAAGGTTGAGAGTTCGAATCTCTCCGAGGTCGTAGTCGCCGCTTTAGCTCAAGCGGTAGAGCGCCGGTTTGAAGAACCGGCTATGTCGGTTCAAGTCCGACGGGCGGTACCTCACCCCCAGCCCCTCTCCCAACCTGGGAGAGGGGGGAGTGTGTGACATCATGATGAATGTATTGCTGCTGAATGCCAGTTACGAACCGCTGCAGATCATCGACACGCTGCGCGCCGTGAATCTGTTGTTCGCGGGCAAGGCCGATTTGATCGAGTGTGTGTCTGGCCGTGAAATCCGATCGGCCAGTGCGCGCCATCCGCTGCCGAGCGTGCTGCGGCTGCGCTACTACGTCAACGTGCCACGCCGGGGAGCGGCCTGGTCGCGGCGTGGCGTGCTGCTGCGCGATCATTACACGTGCCAGTACTGCGGCAAGCAGTTGAACGGCCACGACGCCACGATCGATCATGTCATCCCGCAATGGAAATGCCGCCGTGATGGCATCCGCCCGCATACCTGGGGCAATACGGTCGCCAGCTGCCCGCGTTGCCAGCAGCGCAAAGGCGGCCGTTCGATGCATGAAGCCGGCATGAAATTCTACGATCCCAACTTCGAACCGAAGACGCCGCGCACCAACTATCTGGTACTGTCGTCGCGGATGCGGCCGGAGTGGCGGCAGTATATTCGCCTGTAAGTAGACCCGCTTGGCGAGTCACGGTAGATCAAAAAACGAAGCAGCATTCTGAGCGGAAACTTGCGTCTTGTGCGAGTTTCCGCTCATGCCGTGTCCGCGAAGCGGCGCGCGGGGCGGGATGTTTTTATGAGTCGCTGAGTGGGGTTATGGTTTGATTGGCACAGTCCCTATCTTGCGGTATCATTCGCCTGAATCCGGTTATCAAGGAAAGGCTATGTCTCCTTTAACAGAACTTCCAGCCTGGAAAGCACTACAGGCACACGCTCAGTCTCTGCGGGAGGTGCACCTGCGCGATCTGTTTGCGCAGGATCCGCAGCGCGGCGAACGGTTGGCTATCGAAGAAGTTGGATTGTACCTAGACTATTCCAAGCAGCGTGTGATCGCTGAGACGATGAAGTTGTTGATCGAGCTGGCGAACCAATGTGGTCTGCGTCAGAAGATTGACGCGATGTTTCGCGGCGACAGAATCAATCTTACGGAAAAGCGTGCGGTGCTGCATGTGGCGCTACGTGTCCCGCGCGACGCGGTGATCAATGTCGACGGCAAGAACGTGGTGCCGGAAGTACACGCGGTGCTAGACAAGCTGAGCGCGTTTGCCGAGCGCGTGCGTCGCGGTGAGTGGCTGGGCTATACCGGCAAGCGCATCCGCAATGTGGTCAACATCGGCATCGGCGGATCCGACCTGGGACCGGTGATGGCCTACGAAGCGCTGCGCCACTACAGTCAGCGCGATCTAAATTTCCGTTTTGTATCCAACGTGGACGGCACGGACTTCGCCGAAACCGTGATTGACCTGGAACCGGCAGAGACGCTGTTCATCGTCGCGTCCAAGACTTTCACTACGCAAGAGACGATGACAAACGCGCACACCGCGCGGACCTGGCTGCTGCAAGCGTTACACGATGAAGCCGCCATAGCCAAGCATTTTGTCGCGGTCTCAACGGCGGCCAAGGAAGTGGAAAAGTTCGGCATCGATACGATGAACATGTTCGAGTTCTGGGATTGGGTGGGCGGCCGCTATTCGCTGGATTCGGCGATTGGGCTTTCGACGATGATCGCGATCGGGCCGGAGAACTTCCGATCCCTACTGGCGGGCTTCCACGCCCTGGACGAGCATTTCCGCACCGCACCGTTCGAGCGCAATTTACCGGTGATCATGGGCTTGCTCGCCGTGTGGTACAGCGATTTCTTTCAGGCGGAGACCAGCGCCGTGCTGCCGTACGATCAATACCTCAAACGTTTCCCGGCGTACTTGCAACAGTTGACGATGGAAAGCAACGGCAAGACCGTCACCATGGACGGCGCCCGCGTGGACTATCAGACCAGTCCCATCTACTGGGGTGAGCCGGGGACGAACGGGCAGCATTCGTTCTACCAGTTGATTCACCAGGGTACAAAATTGATCCCCTGCGATTTCATCGGTTTCACTCAGACGCTGAACTCAGTCGGGGTGCATCACGATCGATTGATGTCGAATCTGTTCGCGCAGAGTGCAGCGCTGGCCTTTGGCAAACCGATCGAGCAGGTGTTGGCCGAAGGCACGCCCGCGTGGTTAGCGCCGCATCGCGTGTTCGAAGGCAATCGCCCATCGAGTACGATCCTGGCTGATCGGTTGACACCTGAGACGCTGGGTAAGTTGATCGCGTTGTACGAGCAGAGCGTCTTTACGCAAGGTGCGATCTGGAACATCAACCCGTTCGATCAGTGGGGGGTGCAGTTGGGCAAGCAGCTCGCGGGGAAGATTGAGCCGGAATTGCGAAGCAGCGACGAGTCGCACTTGCAGCACGATAGTTCGACGAATGCTTTGATTCGACGGTATCGGCAGCGGAGAATGAACTGAGATGTAGAAACCGGGTTTCTCCCATTCAACTGGAATGGAACGTCTGGTTGGAGAAACCCGGTTTCTGATGGCGGAGAGAATATGACAGCAAAAATTGCCCCTTCCATTCTAGCGGCGGATCTCTTGCACTTGGGCGAGCAGATCGCTGCCGCCGAGCAGGGCGACGCGGATCGGTTTCAGGTGGATGTGATGGATGGCGTCTTTGTGCCCAACATCAGCTTTGGCCTGCCGGTGGTGGCGGCCGTGCGCCGCGCGACGAAGTTGCTGGTGGAAGCGCACTTGATGATCGTAGAGCCAGAGCGTTACGTGGAAGGCTTCGCGCAGGCGGGCGCGGATGTGATCATCGTGCACCAGGAAGCGGCGGTGCATCTCGATCGGATCGTGCAGCACATCAAACAGCTGGGCAAGAAAGCGGGCGTGGCGCTCAATCCGGCGACGCCGGCGAACGTGCTGGATCAGATCGTCGAGCAGGTGGATCTGGTGTTGGTGATGACGGTGAATCCCGGCTTTGGCGGGCAGACCTTCATCCCGCACACGTTGCGCAAGATTCGTCAGGTGCAGCAGCTGCTCGCGGCGCGCAATCCGGCCTGCGAGATCGAGATCGACGGCGGGGTGGAGGTGGACACGATCGGTGCGGCGTATGAAGCGGGCGCGCGCGTGTTCGTGGCGGGCACCTCGGTGTTCAAGCATCCGGCGGGAGCCGCCGCCGGGGTGCGCGCGTTACTCGGGGCTGTGGCAGCCTCAGGCAATCGGGCTGAATGAAACGATCGGGTGGTTGGATTAACACAGGGGCGCACCGTGCATGGTGCGCCCCTCGCGTTTACTTTCGCAGCAGCGGCAGGTAAATGTCGCGGTGCGGCCAGAAGGTGTTGTTGGAAAGAGCCGACCATTCACCGACGTTGTTTTGCGTCTTGAGCGCAAAGTAGACTGTGCCGCCGGGGTAAGGCACACTGACTGTGTAGCCGGGGGTGCTGCCGGGTAAAGCGGTGACCAACACAGCGGCGCTGTTCCAATTGGCGGCGGTGACGAGCGTGTGAGAATACCGCAGCGTGGTGGTCAGCGCGCTGGTGGGCGGCGTCCAGCGCAACGTCGCGGTCAGGACGCCGGCACCAGCCAGCGCTTGTGTCACGCGCAGATCGGTCACGGGAGGATTGGCCGCTTCGATGTCGAGAAAGTTGAGGTGTCCCGTCT
>JAUQXC010000816.1 GCA_030834825.1 Thermoflexales bacterium | reverse complement strand
GACTGTGCGGCCGCGCTCGGATCAAAGATGGGCGCACTGAACACGCTTGCCATACATCTGCCGATTTCTACATCATCCACTTGCCACCACCATTCGTAATTGGCGTTGTAGTAGCGGAAGCGCAGCATGACGTTGGCTTGGCCAGCGGCTTGGGTGGTCAGGTCCAGGGTCTCGGTCCTGGGGCCACGATAACTGGCGCCGCTCTTATGCCACACGGTCATCCAGGGCCCGCTCGCGCCGTTCACGCTTACATCGACATCGGCGACTTCGCTGGCGTAGCGATAAAAGTCTGTTTTGAAGGTCAGCGTGACAGCGTTGAGTGCCGAGAAGTTAAGCACGGGCGTACGCAGTTCCGTATCCATGTTCTCGCTGCCCGCGTAGTCACTGTCGGCAATGGCGAAGTTGCCGCTGCCCCCGGTGAGATTGCCGCGCGGCTCCGGATCGTCAAAACGCCAACCGGCGCTGCCCACATTGTTGACCACGCTCCAACCGGTCGGCGTGCCGGTAGTCGTGAAGGCTTCATGCAGACCGTGGAAGGTGTAACCCGGTGCGATGCAGGCATCGCGATCGACATCCAGCGCAAAGTCCTCCACCCGATCACTGGTCAATGGCCCGACGGAGCGATCGAGCGGCAGATACCCCATCGCGTTGACCTGGAAGGTGTAGGCAATGTCTTCGGCCAGCGTAATGCTGTAATAACCAGTGCTTGCATTAGTTTGGATAGGTGCATCAGGATAGCCATCGACTTGGATCGTCGCGGACAATGGCTGCCCGGTATCTCGATCACTCACCACACCAGTCACGGTGTAAAAAGCGGCGGGTGTCAACGTGATGTCCTGCGAGGCAGTAATGCCAACCTGTACCTGAACGGCGTTGATGGTGGTCCCATGATAACCGTACTTCACAGCGTGCAGATCATAGATTCCGGCGAGCACGTCGAGTTGATAGGTGCCGTTGGCCAGGCTGGTTGCATGAAAGGTCAGCGTCGTGCCAAGTGTCGCACTGATGTGAGCTCCATCCAGCGGGTTGCCAGTATCCTGCGCGCGAATCGTCCCGATGATGGTACTGTCGGGTGCCAGCGTAATCCACACAAAGACGGCCGTGGGCGGTCCCCAGTTGCCGTTGGCATCCCGGCTTTCCACAAAGATAATGTGGCGGCCAGTGCTTAAGCCGCTCAGGTTGACTCCGGCCTGCAGCGATTCGATGGGATTGTTAAAAGCGCCATCGATTGCGTTCAAGGGATAAGTGGTTGTGCCGGTGATCCACGACGGTGCATCGAGCGAATAGCGGGCGGCGGCGATGTTCTGAGTGGGTTCGCCAGAGCCGCTGCGATAGCGGGTATCATTGGCCGTGGCGGTTAAAGTGATGGTCGACCCTGTCAGCGTCGAGGTGGGTGTCACACTCACATTTAGCGTATCGGGACCGGCCGGGTTCTGATAGGGACGCCGCAGCGATTTCAGACCATAGAGCAATGCGGGCAAGTTGTTGGGCACGATCGTGTTCTCGAAGGTGGTGCAGTCCTGAAAGAAGTTGGTGCCCAGTTCAAACGTATAGGCGGGCAGGCCCAGTTCGCCGTAAGCGAAGTCGTCGGTGGTGCCGTCGGTGGGATAGAGTCCCACGGATTGCTGGGGGGTGTAGTTGTTGAAGTACGCGAACTTGCGGCCCAGGGTCTGGAGGGCGGAGCTGTTGGGAGCGGGGGTTGCCGTGAAGCCCCACGGCCAGAGCACCAACTGACTGTAGCTGTGCAAGTCCAGAAAGAGGCCGCTGGTGGTCATAGGCGCCGCCGCACTTAGATCATCGGCGCGCAGATCAGGGTATTGCGAGCGCACGTAGTTGACGACGGCTTGTGTCTCCGGCTCGGAAGCTGCGCTGGGGCCGCGATAGTCTGTGTCGCAGGCATTGCCGCTGGAGCAGCCGTCGCCGGGATCGCAGGAGTTCCAGTAAAACGGATAGTTGCGATTGAGATCGGCCCCGCGGGAGTTGCTGGTGGCGCCGCAGTAGTTTTCATTGGTGTTCTTGCGCCAGGAGAGACCGGTCTCGGCCTTCTTGCGCCCGTCAGGGTTGGCCTGCAGCAGCAAGTGAACCTCGTTGTAGTCCAGCAACCAGGTCACGTCGGGATCAACGCCATAGTGGTTGATCAGATATTCGGCGAAGCGCGTGTTAAGTTCGGCGGGGGTGTATTCGCGCGCGTGCACGGACGACATGGCA
>JAUQXC010000815.1 GCA_030834825.1 Thermoflexales bacterium | reverse complement strand
TTCCAGAAGGATTTGCCTTCTGGAAGGTTCACTTTTAGCTGCGATTGCCGCCGCGTCGGTCGCCACCACCACCGCTACGCCGATCCCCTCCGCCGCGCCGGTCGCCGCCACCACGCCGATCGCGATCGCCGCCGCCACCCGATCGGGGTTTATCCATCTCACGAGCTTGTTCGGGCGTCAAGCCTTCCAGCACCGCGCGCCGGCTCAAACGAATCTTGCCGCCGGCGTCGACGTCGGTCACCATGACCATCACTTCATCACCCATCTTCACCACCGACTCGACGGTGGGGGCGCGATAATCGGCCAGCTGGCTGATGTGCACCATGCCATCGGTGCCCGGTAGAATTTCCACAAACGCGCCGAAGTCCGTGATGCGCACGACCTTGCCGGTGTAAATCTTGCCGACCTCCACACTCTCGGTCAGGCCTTCGACGCGCGCCCGCGCCGCTTCGGCCATCACACCATTCGTTGCCGCGATGTAGACCGTGCCGTCTTCATGAATGTCGATGACGGCGCCCGTATCGTCCTGGATGCCGCGCACGTTCTTGCCGCCGGGACCGATGAGGGCACCGATCTTCTCGGGGTTGATGTGCACCGTAGTGATGCGCGGCGCGTGTTCCTTCAACTCGGGGCGCGGTTCGGCGATCGCACCCTTGATCACATCCAGGATCGTCATGCGGGCAGCGTGAGCCTGCGCCAACGCCTGTTCCATGATCTCTTTGGAGAGACCCTTGATCTTGATATCCATCTGCAGGGCAGTGATGCCTTCCGTCGTGCCGGCCACTTTGAAATCCATGTCACCCAGGTGATCTTCCATGCCTTGAATGTCGGTGAGGATGGCAAAGCGGCTACCGTCGCTGATCAAACCCATCGCGATGCCGGCCACCGGCGCTTTGATCGGCACCCCGGCGTCCATCAGCGAGAGCGTCGAACCGCACACGGACGCCATCGAGGTCGAGCCGTTGGACGACAGGACTTCGCTGACCACGCGGATGGTGTAGGGGAATTCCTGCTCGTCGGGAAGTACCGGGATCAACGCGCGCTCGGCCAGCGCCCCATGACCGATCTCACGACGCGATGAACCGCGCATCGGCTTGGCTTCGCCCGTCGAGTACGGCGGGAAATTGTAGTGGTGCAGATAGCGCTTGAAGTCGTCGACGTCGAGGCCGTCCAATTCCTGCTTATCTTTCAGCGTGCCTAATGTGGCGATGCTCAACACCTGCGTTTCACCGCGTGTGAACAGGCCCGATCCATGCGCGCGCGGGCTGAGATCGACTTCGGCAGCCAGCGGACGGATCTGCGTCAGGCCGCGCCCGTCGGGGCGCAGACCCCGATCGAGAATGCGCGAGCGCACGACTTCGGCTTCCAGATCGTGCATGACCGTGCCGATCAGCTTGGCATCCACTGTTTCTTTCAACGCTTCTAACACCGAAGCTTGCAGGTTGTCGAGTGCGCCATACACTTCGGCCTTGCTGCCGCCCTTCTCGAAGATCTCAGCGAGGCGGCTGCCCACTTGCGTGCGCACGGCGTTGGCCTGCTCTTCCGGCACGAGGAACTTGGGATAGGCTTCGTTCTTAGGCTTGCCCAGTGCTTCACGCATCTGGTGCTGCAGATCGATCATCGGCTGCAGCGCTTTGTGACCGAAGTCCAACGCTTCCACCATCAGACTTTCGGGAATCTCATTCGCGCCGCACTCAACCATGAGGATGGCCTCTTTGGTTCCAGCGATGCGCAGATCGAGCGTGCTGCGATCCATCTCGGATGCGGTGGGATTGGCCATCAGCTCGCCATCGATGTACCCCACGCGCACCGCGCCGACCGGTCCGTAAAACGGAATGTCGCTGATGGTCAGCGCCGCCGACGCGCCATTAATCGCCAAAATGTCGATTTGATGCTCGCCGTCGGACGACAAAGAAGTGATGACCACTTGCACGTCATTGCGGAAATCGTCGGGGAACAGCGGGCGCAGCGGCCGATCGGTCAGGCGGCAGATCAGGATGCTGGCTTCGCCCGGGCGGCCTTCGCGCCGGAAAAACGAGCCAGGAATGCGGCCCGCCGCATACAGCCGCTCTTCGTATTCCACACTCAGCGGGAAAAAGTCGATGCCTTCCCGTGGTGTCCGGGCCATGGTGGCCGTAGTCAGGATAATGGTGTCGCCCAGGCGCACCGTTACCGCGCCATTAGCTTGACCGGCCAGTTTGCCGGTCTCGATCGTGATGGTGTCACGACCGACGGTCGTCGAAAATCGTTGTGCTTCTTTCATGAATGAACCTCCACAGGTTTGGCGCGCTGGAGGTCAGGGACTGGAAAGAGAAATGAACCATTGTTAATTGCTCTCTCCAATACCTGCTCTCCATCTCACGCGCATGCTATTGATCACAAAACAAGGCGAGTAGATGACAGACTTCGGCATCTACTCGCTTCATTAGTGAATACGATACTGCCTGGTTTACAGTTTACTTGCGCAGGCCCAGGCGCCCCAGCAATTCCTTATACCGCGCCGGGTTAATGCGGGCCAGGTAGGCCAACTGGCGGCGGCGCTGGCCGACCATGCGCAGCAGGCCTTGACGTGAACTCTGATCGTGTTTGTGTGTATTGAGATGCTCCGTCAATTGATTGATGCGCGTCGTCAACATGGCGATCTGCACTTCTGGCGAACCCGTGTCCGTCTCGTGCGTGTGATACTCGGTAATGATGGTGGTTTTCTCGTCTTTTGACAGCATGATGCGTAACTCCTTGGTTTTATCACGCACGCAGTGGCTGTGACACCGCGCCGTGTATTTCAAACTGCGTCAAGATTGTACCACGACTTGAGGATCGTCACAAACACCCTGCGCCCAAATGCGAAAAAAGGGTTAAAATCGCGGTATCCTCTCCAGGAGCTCGATGATGCCCACGGTGCGTTTCGATAAATTTTACCGCTACGCCGAACTCACTTCGATTTTGCAGGCCTGGGCCGCCGAACAACCCGATCGGTTTAAGCTGGACTCAATCGGCCAATCGTTCGCAGGCCGTGATATCTGGCTGGCGACCGTCACCAATTTCGCAACCGGCCCCGACGCCGACAAGCCTGCGTTCTTCATCGAGGCTAACATCCATGCCACGGAAGTGACCGGTTGCACCGCAGCGCTGCACCTGATCGATAAACTGCTCAGACACTACGGCACGGATGAAAAGGTCACGCGCGTCATAGACACGCGCGCCTTCTACATCGTGCCACGTCTGAATCCCGATGGCGCAGAGTTGGCGCTGGCCGATCGTCCCAAGTTCATCCGCTCGAGTGTGCGCCCCTACCCGCGCACCGATCAGCAGGACGGCCTGATCGAGGAAGACATCGACGGCGATGGCCGCATCCTGTTGATGCGCGTGCGCGATCCCAACGGCGCGTGGAAGCCCTATCCCGAAGATCCACGCTTACTGATTCCGCGCGAACCCGACGAAGCGCCGGGGAGTGGTGAGTTCTATCGGCTGTTGACCGAAGGCACCCTTCAAAACTACGATGGTGTGACGATCAAGACCGCGCCTGCGCTGCACGGCCTCGATCTCAATCGCAACTATCCCATGGAATGGGCGACGGAAAGCGATCAACGCGGCGCGGGTCCATATCCCACTTCCGAGCCGGAGATTCGCGCCGAGGTGCAGGCCGTGATCGATCGACCCAACATCACGGGCTACATTTCCTATCACACCTTCAGCGGCGTGCATCTGCGGCCCTATTCCGGCCATTCTGACGACGACTTTCCCACCGCCGATCTGCGCACCTACAAAATCATCGGTGAGCGCGCGACGAAGATCACGGGCTATCCGGCCAAGTCGGTCTTTCACGATTTCAAATACGAGCCGAAGCAGGTCATTCGGGGTGGCTCGGACGACTGGATGTACGACCACGTGGGCGTGTATGCCTGGACGACCGAGTTCTGGAGTCCGCAACAGCAGATCGGCTTGAAGGACTATCACCTGATCGAGTGGCTGCGCGATCATTCGATCGAAGACGATCTCAAACTGCTGAAGTGGAGCGACGAGGTACTGCCGCGCCAAGGCTACGTCACTTGGTATCCATTCGAACATCCGCAGTTGGGACCGGTGGAGCTGGGCGGCTGGGACTTCATGTACTGCTGGAGCAATCCGCCCGCCGAGTTTCTCGAAAAGGAAATCACGCCACACGCCGACTTTGCAATCTTCCATCTGCTGATCTCACCGCAGCTGGAAGTGCACACGCTCGAGGTAAAGCCGGTAGGTGAGGGCACATTTCACGTCCGCCTGGTGTTGTGCAACACCGGTTGGCTGCCGACGAACGTTACGCAGAAGGCGCTCGATCGCAAAGCCGTACGCCCGATCGAAGCGGAGTTGACCCTGCCTGAAGGCGCGACGCTGATCAACGGCGAGAAGAAGATCGAGTGCGGCCAATTGGAAGGCCGCGTTCAAAAACGCAGCATCATCTGGTCCACCGACGAAGGCACGCCCGATCGGGTGAAAGCCGAGTGGGTCATCGCTGCGCCGCAGGGTGGCCCGCTCAAGATCGAAGCGCGGCATGCGCGGGCGGGGACGATTCGACGTGAAGTGGAGTTGAAGTAAAAACATTTGGGACACGGATTGAAACAAAAATCTGTGTCTTAATTTGTCTGGGAGAGCAGTGCTCAGCGCACAATGAGCCGGGCCTGGCGCTCGGCGAGTTTGACCGTGGCGACTGCACCCGAGTTGAAGTTCAAGTAATCCGCCTCGATGCCGTCGCTAAAGATAACTCCATAATCCGGCATGTGTGAAGTGATTGTCAACTGCTGGTTGCGTCCGATCTGGCCGAACACCAGGTTCGCTTGTGAGATCTTGCTGGTGAACGGTTCGCGCACGGCGAAATATAACTGATCAGACGACCCATCAAGCCGGTAAGCATCGACGGCGGGAACAGGTACTTTAGCCCGGGTGACGTGAGCCGCGACCTGACAGGCGCCTGTCACAATCGATTGCAGCCAGCCGGTTGAACCGGCACCCGTTGAAACGATGATTCCGCTGGAACTGTGATTCTCTGCTCGGCCATTTAGCTCAATGGCGTAGCGCGCTGAAACGTGGGTGCGTGCGCCGATAAACAGATCGTTGACAGCATATAACACCTGCCCGTCATTCAGCTCGGCCTTGGCCATCGAGATGGGCTTGACATTCACACGACTCTGCAGCGCCCGATCGATCCACGCGCGAGCCTCGTGCACCCCAAAGGGGATAAGAATCCCATCGACACGGTTCAGATCGGGATTGAGCGCCAGGATGGACTCGGTCGTCAAATACTTGGCCGTGTTGATGACCAAGCCATCCGGCCCCAGCGTGATCACCAGATCGTGACCAGAAAACTTAAAGTTGGGCAGAAACGTGCGTTCAATCACTTGCGTCTTCAGGCCGCGCGGTAATGAACGCTTGAGCGACTCCAGCGCTGCGTAATAAGTGTCATGGGCCTGCTGGTATTCGTCGAACGCGCCTGCCTGGTAGGTTGGATTCCCGCGCGCTTGTTGTTCGATATAGAACTGCGCCTGTGCGCGTGTATTGAAACGCAGCACCAAATCCTCAAGCGCAGTGCGTTTGGTGACGATGACAATCGAATCCAAGGTTGTCATACTCTATCGCCTGTAGTTGTTCAGTTACTGATTCAGCAGTGACGACAAGATTTCCGGCGTAATCATCAAGTTACCGATCTTGTCGGCGTTCTCTCCTATATCTTTGAGCGCCAGGGCTAGCAGTGTTTGTGGAGCGATCTCCTTGAATGGCGTAAGCCTCGTCGCGACAGCCTTCGCTTCGTACTCGGCGATCTGCAAATTATTCTGGCCCTGGAGATCAACCAGTTCGCGCCGCTGCTGTTCCAGCGCCACTGCGGTATCGAGTTCGTTCTCTTTAATGCGGCGTTCTTGCTCCACGGCTACAGCCCGGCGATGATAGATCGCTTGATCGGCCTTGACCAGTAATCCCTCGCGGTATTCGGCCTCGAGGGCCTTCGCCATTTCGGGTGTAGGTTTGATCGCCGTCAGGTGCAACGCCTGCACATCAACACCAATCTCCGTAAGCGCCGGGGCATTCTTCACCTTCAAGATCGTGCTCGCCGCCAACTCCGCCGATCGTCTTAGGGTATCTTCCAAGGTAAGCTGCAGCAATTCGTGACGCGCCTGAGCCTGGACTTCGTTGACGATGCGCTGTGCAAGTTTTTCAGGATCATCCGATTTGTAGCGGCGTTTGGTCGGATCGATGGTGAAGTTCAGAATCGAGGCGATTGCTTTGGGCTTCGTCAGACGATACGTCAGCTGCCCTTGTACGGTCACCGCCTGGAAATTGCCCGTCGTCTCGTTGAGGATAAACGGCACATCGATCGTGCCCGTCGGGATCGACACGATACTGGTGCTGGGCTTCCAATAGTAGAAAGCTAATGCCGCACCCTCACGTCGTAGCTGGCCACCGCTGTAGACCAGCAAATACTCGGTGGGTTCGCCCTTGAAGTAGCCAATGAGTGCCATGTTGCCCTCCTGCCAAATTGGCGTTTAGCTTAATTAGTGTTTAATATACACTAATAATAGTGTACTCTGTACACTTTGTCAAGCAGATCTTTTATCGGACAAATTGAGGGGGATTTTGAAAGTGAGAACAGCCGTAAAGATGGTAGAGAGATTGACGCACGCGGATTCGTGCGGGCAGATTACGCTTCAGCGTTGAGTGGCACACCTTAGCGTCTGACTTTTAGAATAACGTGGCTTGCGTGTACTTCGCGGGAGCTTCCCGATCGGCCTCATCCCACGGCAGCGGATCGAGCGGCACGCGCGCGGCGAGACGATCAAATAGTTCACGACAAATCGGCGGCGCGTACGTTTGATCGGGAGCGTGGCAAAATGCGTAGACCGTTGCCCCTTCTTTCAACCACGTTGCCATCTGCTCGGCCCAGGCATCCAACAATGGCGCATTAGCCTCCACATCGGGATGGCCGATGTAACGCACAAATGCGAAGGAGGCCGTGCGCACGGGCAGCACGGGCACGTCGGGCTTGCGTTCCTGTGCCGCTTCCACCCGCACTTGCATGGTTCCCGAATCGACTCGCGCGCCGGACAAGGTTCGAATCGGCCGGGTATCGATAAGCACCCGCCCCACGTCGTGGGTCTGCAACAACGTGTTCAACGCGGAATGATGTGGCTCGCTGTACCAGTCCAGGTGGCGCACTTCCACCGCCAGCTGCACCTCACGCGGCCAGGCTGCCAGGAACTTCTGCAAATCGTTGAGCAATTTAGGCGAGTAGCGCGGCGGGAGTTGTAGGAACATCGGGCCAAGTCGCGGGCCGAGGTTGCGCAGCAGCTCGACGAAGCGCAGTGCCTCGCTTAAGTGCGGCATCAATTGCCCGGCATGGCTCACATTGCGCGGCAGTTTAGGACAGAACCGGAAATAATCAGGCGTTTCTTCGACCCAACGGAGAAGTGTTTCTTTGGACGGCGTCGCATAAAACGTCGTGTTGCCTTCGACCGTGGTCAAGCGCTTGGCATACTCGCACAGATAGTCGGCCTGCTTCGTCCCTTTCGGAAAGAAGTTGCCCACCCAACCTGGATGCGCCCAAATGGCGGAACCGATGAAGAAAGGCATGATGAAGTTGTAACACAAAACTTCACGATTTGTCATTCTGAGCGAGCGCCAGCGAGCGAAGAATCTTTCCCTCAGCCAATAGCGCGATCAATCAGTGCCAGAGATTCTTCGTCGCCGCTGCGCGGCTCCTCAGAATGACACAACAGGATAGCCTTACGTATCCGTCCGCATAAACGCGATCGTCACGCCCTCTCCGCCCTCTTCGTCCTTGCCGCCTTCAAAGCGCTTCACCTGCGGATTGGTGTGCAGGACCTCGCGCACGGCTTTCTTCATCGCACCAGTGCCTTTGCCGTGAATGATGCGCACAAAGGACATGCCGTTCAGATAGGCCGCGTCGAGTTGGCGTTCGAGTTCCACCAGACCGTCGTCCACGCGCAGCCCGCGCAGATCGATCTCCAGGCGCGCCTGCGAGGTGAGATGAACGCTGGGAGAGGGGCGAACGTCGGGTGTCTCTCCGGCAGGTTTGGGCGACGAGCGCCATTCCACCTCATCGGGCTTGACTTTCATGCGCAGCGAACCGATGGCAATCTCCAACAGCCCGCGATCGATGCCGGTAATGTCCCCCAGCGAACTGACCTTTTCGACGAACACCGTGTCACCTACGCGCGGCTTGCGGCGCGGACCGATCACGGGTTTCTCGATCGGTACAGGGACAGGCACGATGGCTTCGGCCTGTTCTTCCAGTTGCTCGAGCTCGGCCACAACCTCGGCGGTCGCCGCAGCGACTTCGGGCTGATGCACATCCGAGAGTTTCTTCCGCAGCCGATCGATCTCTTCGCGCAGCAGTTCCACTTGCGCCTGCGCGTCTTGACGCGCCGCTTCGAGAATGTCCGCACGCTCGTCCTCAATCTTGTGGAGACGCTCGCGCAGTTGGCGCGCCGTCGTTTCAGACTCGCGCCGCGCCCGATCGGCGATCTCGCGCGACTGCGTGACGGCTTCCTTTTGCTGATGAATCTCCATCAGCAAATCCTCCACTTTCAGATCGCCTTCGGCCACCATCGACTTGGCGTGCGCCACGATATCGTGTTTCAAACCGAGGCGCGTCGCGATGGCAAAGGCATTCGAGCGACCGGGCAGACCGATGGTGAGTTTGTAAGTCGGCCGCAGCGTTTCCGGATCGAACTCCACCGAGGCATTCGTCGCACCCGCGGTCGTGTGCGCCCACACCTTCAGTTCGGGGTAGTGCGTGGCAACCAGCGTCATCGCTTTGGTTCCTTTGACGTGATCGAGGATCGATCGGGCCAGCGCCGAACCTTCCGCTGGATCCGTCCCGGCGCCTAGCTCGTCAAACAGCACCAGCGACTTCGGTCCTACCCGGTCGATGAAGCCGGTGATGTTGACCAGGTGCGAAGAAAAAGTCGAGAGGCTCTGCTCGATCGATTGTTCGTCGCCGATATCGGCGTAGATATCTTCAAAGATGCTCAGCGCCGAGCCTGCGCTGCACGGGATATGCAGGCCGCATTGCGTCATCAAAGCCAA
Source organism: Thermoflexales bacterium (assembly GCA_030834825.1). Taxonomy (GTDB): domain Bacteria; phylum Chloroflexota; class Anaerolineae; order Fen-1058; family Fen-1058; genus Fen-1058. The sequence goes on along the minus strand of JAUQXC010000815.1, from coordinate 190 downwards.
GAGGCCCGCCGTCTTCAACGTGACGGTCTTGCCGCCCGTGTTCGGCCCCGTCAACACGATAATGTGCGTGTGCGGATCGGGATCGATGTCAATGGGCACCACCGTCGCGGGATCGAGCAGCGGATGCCGGGCCTGGATCAGCCGCAGCGTGGCGCGCGGCCCGTTCTCAATGGCCGGTTCGATCGCATCG
>JAUQXC010000814.1 GCA_030834825.1 Thermoflexales bacterium | reverse complement strand
GCAGCACTTGAAACGCGGCCAGCAAGGTCATAAAGAGTGTGCCGCCCTCGCGCCGGCTGAGCGTCTGGAGCGAACGGACCAGCGGAGCGGGCAGCGCCAGAGTGTGCCGCGCGCCGTGGAAGGTCTGTGTGGCCGGGCGCTGCCGATCGGTGGGCAAGTTCAATGCAGGGACGACATCGGCCAGTTGCTGCTTCCAATAAGTCACCTGCCTCTCCAAAGCTGAGCCCTGCAACCAGTCTCGCTGCCAGACTGCAAAATCGGCATACTGAATGGGGAGCTCGGGCAGGGCAACCGACTTACCGGCGGACAGTGCGGGATAAGCGGCGGCCAGCTCTTGCACGAGCAGCCCTAGCGACCAGGCATCCGAGATGATATGATGCATCGTCACGCAGAAGAGATGTTCTTCTTGATCCAGGCGTATCAGCTGCATTTGCAGCAAAGGTCCCCGGCTCAGATCAAACGGCGTGCGGGCCAAAACATAGGCCCAGTGTTGGGCCTCAGCTTCGCGAACGGTCTCGGGCAGCGTTGACAGATCGATCAGCGGCAGAGCGAGGGGCAGGGTCGAGGCGATCACCTGGACCGGTTGCCCGTTCACCACGGCGAAGGTCGTGCGCAGCGATTCATGCCGATGCACGATCAATTGAAAGCTGTGTTCCAAGGCCGGCACATTCAGGGTACCCGTTAGCCGTACCGCGGCCGGAACGTTATAGGCGGGATTGCCCGGTTCCAGCTGGTCGAGAAACCACAAGCGCTGTTGGGCAAACGAAACGGGAAGTAAGTCCTGCTCTGCTAAAAGGAGTTGAAGGAGTTCTTGTTTTTCCGCGGACAACGGTCTCGGGTCCATCCGATCGTTCATAGCCCTCTCTCGCGCTTTTTCTGTTGCAGGAGCTGCTGCGCCTCACTCTCGGAGAGGAGCTCGATCTCGCTCAGGACTTGCTGAGGATCGGTGTTGTTCCGCTGGCGCGCTCGAATAAGAGGGGCTTTCGTGCGGTCGGGCGTGGCTGGATTTTGGTCAAGCAGTTGGGCCAGTTGCGCCACGGTTGGCCCTTCAAATAAGGTGTGCAACGGTGGCTCCACACCGAACGCTTCACGGACACGTGAGACGACCTGGGTCGCCAACAGTGAATGGCCGCCCAGCTCGAAGAAATTGTCGTAAACTCCAACCCGATCCACGCGGAGTACATCGGCCCAAATCCCGGCTAATCTCTCTTCCAACAGCGTGCGCGGCGCCACAAAAGCTTGTTCCAGCAGGGGCCGGGTCTGATCCGAAACAGGCAATGCCCGGCGATCGAGTTTGCCATTCGGCGTCAGCGGCATAATTTCCAGAAGCATCCAGGTTGAGGGCACCATATAGTCAGGCAATTTTTGTTTGAGATACTGGCGCAGCTCATGGATAAAGGCTTGCTGGACCGCAGAGGTTTGGCCATTCTGTTTCAGGTGAAGTTCCTCGCCGGGCACCACATAAGCCACTAAGCGTTTGTCTCCGGGTTGATCCTCGCGTGCCAGAACGGCGGCCTCGCGCACAGCCGGGTGTTGAGTCAGCACCATTTCAATTTCGCGCAGTTCAATCCGAAAACCGCGCAGCTTAACTTGTTGGTCAGCTCGCTGAAGGTACTTCAACCGGCCATCCTGCAAATAGCAGACCCAATCACCGGTTTTGTAGAGACGGCTACCTATGCGCCCTTCTTGCGCAAAGGGATTGGGAATGAATCGCTCAGCAGTCAAATTAGGGCGATTGAGATAACCGCGGGCGAGACCGTCACCTCCCAGGTATAGCTCGCCAGGGGTGCCCCAGGGCATCGGTTGGAGCCACGCATTCAAGACATAGGCCTGCGTATTGGCGATCGGTCTGCCAATGCTGGGGGTTGCTTCGTCTTCACGCCCGATGAGCGCGGCGGTCGAGTAAGTAGTATCTTCCGACGGACCGTATAAGTTATAGACACGCTGGACGGTCTCTTGTTGATAAAGCTGTTGGACTAATTGGCCGGGAAGTGGTTCACCGGCCAGGTTGACCACACGCACGGAGGCCAGCAGCTGGCCTAGCCGTAAAAGTTCCGCCATCACCGAAGGAACCGTGTTGATCAGGGTGACTTCTTGAGCCGCCGGTAGAGCAGGGAGTTGCAATAGGTTCTGAGCAAGGATGACAGTACCGCCCCAACTTAATGGGACAAACAACTCAAAGACCGACAAGTCAAAGCAAACCGAGGTGGAGGCCAACACGCCAGTGAGATCCTCAAGCGAAAAGATCGTCTGGGCCCACGCGATCATCGCTACTACACTGCGCTGCGTAATCGCCACGCCCTTTGGCCGGCCCGTCGAGCCAGAGGTATAAAGCACATAGGCCAAGTTGGTCGCGTCCGCGTTGCCGCTTGGATTTGCCTGGCTCTCGGCTGCGATGGCTTGCCCGTCCGTGTCCAGGCAGAGCACCTGCGCCTTGCCCTGAGGCATTTGCCCCATCATCGATGATTGCGTTAACAGCACGGTCACTTGAGTATCGTCAAGCATCAGAGCCAAGCGTTCTTGGGGATAGGCCGGATCGAGCGGCACATAAGCGCCGCCGGCTTTGAGCACGGCTAAAAGCCCAACGACGAGATTGACCGAGCGCTCCATACAAATCCCGACGAGCACTTCAGGTCCGACGCCCAACCTCTGGAGGCGGTGAGCCAGTTGGTTCGCACGCTGATTGAGATCACGATAGGTCAGGCGCTGATCTTCGAAGATGAGCGCTGTGGCTTGTGGTGTTCGTTCGACTTGTGCTTCAAATAAGTGATGGAGACAGAGCGCCTGGGGATAAGGTGCCTGCGTGTTGTTCCAGGCCATCACCCCTTGGCGGTATTGATCTTCTGGCAAGAGCGGTAAGCTGCCGATGCGATGTTCCGGTTGAGCGACGATGTTCTTGAGCAGGACTTGAAAGACATCGATCATCCGGGCAATGGTGGTGGCCTCGAACAGATCGGTGTTGTATTGCAACGAAGCCGACAGCGATTCACCGGCCTCTTCCATCATCAGCATGAGATCGAATTGAACGGCTTGCTGTTCCAGAGGGAGTGACTCCAGTTCAAGACCTCCCAGGTCCAGTCGGGCGCCAGCCTGTCCTTGGACAAACAAAGGTACTCCTGACTGAGACCGCCCATAAGCCTTCTCTAAAGCGAACATGACTTGAAAGAGAGGCGAGCGACTGGCATCGCGCATGGGTTGAAGCCGTTCTACTAATAACGGGAAAGGATAATCTTGATGCTCCAACGCAGCGAGTACGGTATGGCGTACCTGGCCCAGAAAGTCTTTGAAGCGGAGATCCCCGGAAAGCGTCGCTCGCAGCACCAACGGATTAACGAAGTAGCCCACCAACTCGGCTAGTTGCGCTCGATTCCTGCCCGCTGCGGGTGAGCCAACCAGGATGTCTTCTTGATGGGTATAGCGGTAAAGCAGGACCTGGAAAGCCGCGAGGAGGGTCATGTACAACGTAGCTCCTTCGGCTTGAGCAATCTGCTTAAGCTGCCGGGTCAGCTCTTGATTCAGCGTAAACGCTTGGGCCGCGCCCCGAAAACTTTGGATGGTTGGACGGGGTCGATCGGTGGGGAGATCGAGTACCGTGGGTGCACCGGATAATTGTTGCTGCCAATAGGTCCACAAGCGATCGCCCGTTGGTCCTGTTAGCGTTTCTGCCTGCCAGTGGCCGTAGTCTGTATAGCTCAGTGCCAAGGGAGTGAGGTTAGCCGGCTTACCAGACTGCTCTGCTGAATACAATTGTCCCAGCTCTTGCATTAACACTGCCATGGACCAAAAATCAGCTATGATGTGATGGACGGCCAAAAGCAAGACGGATTCCCCGGCTGGGCGCGTGAGCCTATAGACTCTAAAGAGCGGTCCCTGCGTGAGGTCAAAGGGACGCTGCGCTTCTTCAACCAAATAGGCGTTAAGAAGTTTTTCACTCCATTCCGAAGCGTCCACTTCTTGAAAGTGGACTGCTTCCTGATCATGAATCTGTTGCACGGGTTCTAGCGAGTGTGCTGCAAAAGTCGTGCGCAAGGCTGGGTGGCGATCGACTAATTTTTGGAAAGCACGGTGCAGGGCCGGAATATCGAGGCCGGAATGGATGCGCACGGCACTGGCGATGTTGTACGCCGCGCTGTGCGGGGCCAATTGATGCAGAAACCAAAGAGCTCTTTGTCCGTAAGAGAGCGGGAGCTCGGAACTCACAGGTGCCGGGGCCGGCACAATTTGGGCAACCGCTTCCTGGGTGGTGAGTTGAGGCAACAGCTCGGCAGCTAGTTGAGCAATGCTGGGTTCCTGCAAAAAACTCTCCATGGGACAAAGGGCACCCAGATCGGTTTCAAGGCGATGCTGAAGCTCGATGGCCATCAGGGAATCAAGGCCAAAAGTACTGAGCGGCTGATGGAGATCCAACATGGAAGGATTCAGGCCGAGTGTGCTCGCCACTTGCTCGCGAAGGTACGACTCAAGAAGCGGCGGCATGGTTTCCGGCGCAGCGATTAAAAGCGCCTCGCGAACAAGATACAATTCGTCGGTTGAGGAAGAGGCCGTTTCCAGAAGACTGCTGCCAATGATCTCCAGCTTCCCTTCCAGGAAGTCAGCTTTACACGCGTGGCGTTGAATCTTGCCGCTCGACGTTTTGGGAATGCTCCCGATTCGAATTAAAACAACTCCATAGACCTGCACTTCGTGCTGTTCTGCCACAGCCCGCCGGATTGCTTGAATCGCGTCGTCGAGCGAAGTATCACGAAAGTGGCGTTCGACCTCTTGCACAACCACCAATCGTTCCTCACCGCCCACCTCCATGGAAAATGCTGCGCCGCAGCCGGAGCGAAGTTGAGGATAACTCTGCTCTACAGTTAACTCGATGTCTTGGGGATAGTGGTTGCGACCGCGAATGATGATCAGATCTTTGAGGCGGCCAGTGACAAACAGCTCATCATCCTTCAGAAATCCCAGGTCACCCGTGCGGAGAAAAGGACCAAGGCCCGAGTCCGCGAGATACGCCTGAAAAGTGGTGTGCGTTTCAGCCGGACGGTTCCAATACCCTTGCGCGATGCTGGGTCCAGAGACCCAGATCTCGCCCACCTCTTCCGAGGCGCACTTGACCAACGTCGTGGGGTTAACGATCTCGATCGTCTGATCTAACAAAGACTGACCACAACCCACGAGTGGACGCGTGTTCTCTTGAGCAGCGGCAACGTTGTGCACTTGATTGTTTTCGAGGGCGGTACCGTAGAAGTGCTGCACGTTGGGCAGGCGATCTTTTTTACCTCCCGAGACAATGAGAGTCGCTTCGGCCAAACCATAGCAAGGATAAAAGGCCTCGGGGCGAAAGCCACACGGTGCAAAGGTGGCCGCGAATTGATCTAGCGTGCGAAGGTTGATTGGTTCCGCACCGTTGAAGGCGAGTTCCCAGCTGCTCAGGTCGAGCGTGGCCCGCTGTTCGGGACTGATTTTGCGGACACAAAGATCGTACGCAAAGTTGGGTCCGCCGCTGATGGTGGCTTGATTCCGCGAGATGGCCTGCAGCCATCTAAATGGGCTCTGCAAAAAGGCGATGGGTGACAGGAGTGTAACCGGGAAGCCGCCATGCAGTGGTTCCAGAATTCCGCCAATGAGTCCCATGTCATGATAAGGAGGCAACCAGATCACTCCGCGAGTCGCGGTTGACGCTTCAAAACCGTGATGAATAAGGGTCAGGTTGTGGAGCAGGTTGCCATGCGTGAGCGTCACCCCTCTGGGGGTTGCCGTGGAACCTGAGGTGTATTGAAGAAACGCCAGGGTATTAGTGTCCAATACTGGCGGCTTCCATGTTTCTGCCCAAGCCTGATCATCGTCATCTGTAGAGAGCCAACGCAAGCTTTGGGCATCCTCTACCATGTTAAATAACGCTTCGGCCATCGGCAGGATAGCCGAGGTGGTCAACGCTAAAGTGGGTTGAGCATCTTGAGTGATGGCCCGTAGCCGGGGAAAAGTACGCTCCAGTCGGGAGGGGTGGGGAGGATAAGCGGGGACGGCGATCACTCCCGCATATAAACAACCAAAGAAGGCCGCGATGTACTCCAGACCTGGTGGATAGAGCAACAGCGCGCGTTCGCCTGGTGCAACCCGTGTCTGAAGCTGCGCGCCAATCCGACGTGCCAGCTGATCCAACTCTCGATAGGTAAGATGAACTTCTTCGGTTTCACCATCGATCAAAAAAGTGTAGGCCCGCTGCTCGGGTTGGTGAAGCGCCCGCCAGCGCAGAATCTCAACGAGGGTCGCAAATTCTATATCGGTCCCCAGGCTAGGCTTATGAGCGATGAGAGTCATGAGTCCCTTTCTTGGCTCTGGCGTTGTTCTGGGCGAATCTTCGACTGGTCCACCTGAACAAGCAACGCAGCTGCTTCCGAAGCGATGTGCAGGGGCGGCCCTTTGAATTAGCTGTTCGGTTGAATAGCATTAATTCATGGCTTGGTCCGTGATGGTTGCCTTGGCTTGCAACCACTCGGGTTAGGTTTAATTTATACTCCTTCTCAGCTGGGGGGCGCAACGTGTTTGAGGGCAACTTCTATTGCCGCTTTAGGCAGTGCTGTAAGAAAGCACAACATTCCTCCTACGGATTGTTTCAGTCGGTCAGAAACCATTGAAGCGGCACCGCGGGAGAGCCTTGAAAGTTCTCGACAAGAATTAAGCTGCTTGTGATAACCTGTCCGTCAAGTCGCGAGGGGTAATTTACAGAATTGGCTGGAGCTGAACTAACAGCAATTCGGTTTACTGTATAGTCCACTTCGCTAGACTTCTCCGGCTCTTCCGGGTTGAATGGGATGTTCCGGCAGGGGGATGTCGGAACCACGGGTTGTAGTGCCGCAGGGATGGCATCCCTATGCCATCGCCCCATCGAAGCCGGTAGAGCCACTTCTCCGAAATAAGGATCATCTATGCAAATTTGCTGCAATATACGGTTTTTGTTTACACGGTAACGGTTATTTCGGAGAACGTCTACTGAGAACGAGCCGCGAAAAGAAACAGATAGACGCCCGACCCCATTGGGGTCGGGCGTCTATCTGTTTCAGACAGGGCACAGTTAGATCTTCGGCCCGGCCTGTTTGATCTGCTCATACATCTCGGCATACTGGGGACTGGCAAATTTTTTGTAATTTTCAATGAACCGGTTCGCCAGTTCCTTGTACTTCGCCATGTGCTCGTCGCGCGTGGGCCAGGACGAAGCGGGATCGAGCACGCCGTCCGGAACATCGGGACAATGCTGGGGTACCGCGAAACCAAATACGGGATCGGTGATGTACTCTGCGTTAAGCAAGGTTCCGCTCAGGGCCGCATTCAACAGCGCGCGGGTGTGCCGGATGCTGATGCGCTCACCGATGCCGTAGGCGCCGCCGACCCAGCCGGTGTTGACCAACCAACAGTTCACACCATAGTGCTGGATTTTGTCTTTCAACAACGCCGCGTAAACGGTGGGATGATGGACCATGAACGGCCCACCAAAACATGCGCTGAAAGTGATCTCCGGTTCGTCGCGTAAGCCGGCTTCCGTTCCGGCCAGCTTCGCGGTGTAGCCACTGATGAATTGATACAGCGCCTGATCGGGCGTCAGCTTGGCGAGGGGGGGCATGACGCCCGTCGCATCGCAGGTCAGCAAGATGATGTTCTTGGGCTGCCCACCGCGCTTCGCCAGGATGGCATTGCTGATGAATTCCAGCGGATACGAGCCGCGGGTGTTCTCGGTGATCGAGTCGTCGTCCAGATCGATCTCACGCGTGACCGGATTCAAGACGACGTTTTCCAGGATCGTGCCGAAGCGGCGCGTGGTGGCGTAAATCTCCGGCTCGGCGGTGGGCGAGAGATCGATCACCTTGGCGTAACAACCGCCTTCGAAGTTGAAGATGCCGTTATCACTCCAGCCGTGCTCGTCGTCACCGATGAGGCCGCGCTTGGGATCGGCGCTCAGGGTGGTCTTGCCCGTGCCGGACAAGCCAAAGAATAAAGCGGCATCACTTTCTTTGCCCACGTTGGCCGAACAGTGCATGGGCATGACGCCCTTGAGCGGCAGCAGGAAATTCATTAGGGTGAAGACCGATTTCTTGATCTCGCCGGCATAAGCGGTGTTGCCGATGACGCACACGCGCTGCTCGAAGTTGATGACGATGAACGTGTTGGACACCGTGCTGTCGATGGCGGGCGTGCCCTTGAACGAGGGCAGGGCGATCACCGTGAAGTCGGGCACATGCCGGCGATAGTCGGCGGCCGACTTGGGAACGAGGAACATGTTGCGCGCGAACATGCTGTGCCAGGCGTATTCCGTGACGACGCGAATCGGCAGCTGATATTCAGGATCGGCTCCGACATAGCAATCCTGCACAAAGAGATCGTGCCCCTGGGCAAAGCCCATCATGCGCGCGTACAATTCATTGAATTTGTCCGGGCTGAATGGCCGGTTGTATTGCCCCCACCAGATATGCTCTTCCGTGCTGGCTTCCCGCACCACGAACTTGTCGTTGGCTGAACGGCCGGTGTGTTTGCCGGTAGTGGCCACGATCGGCCCGTGGCGCGACATTTTTGCTTCGCCGCGAAACAACATCTCTTCCACCAGCGCCTCGGTGGGTAGATTCCAGTAAACGAGGCCGGTACTGCTGAAGCCTTGATTTTCCAGTCCGTAATCACTTCTTAAGACACCCGCTTGCGCCGCGGCCGGCGTGGGAATTTTGAATAAATTATTCAT
>JAUQXC010000813.1 GCA_030834825.1 Thermoflexales bacterium | reverse complement strand
AGGCGCTTTAGCGGCCATGCCCAAGAATAAGGCCAGCTTGCTGGGTCAACTAAGAGCCGGCACATCCCTGCTAAGCCTCCTGGTCGATGTTGACGAGCAGCCCATTACCTGGACTTCCTCGATCGCGCTATTCAACGCAGGCTGGCAGTCGCTGGTGTATACCGCAACTGTCGAGAGCAGTGCCGAGGTTGAGCCTGCCATGAGTGGTGCAACGGCAGGGCTATTGAGCGCCACGCAGGAATCTCTGCTCCACCTGAGCGTACCCGGTTTTTCGCGCACGCTGGGTACCTACACCGGCACGGTGAGCGTGGACTGGTATGCGGCCGGCGCAGGCAACAACCCCCGCATCATTCGCCTGCAAATGATCGTCATCAGCGATGTCTCTCGCATCTTTCTACCGTTGCTCACGCGTTGACAACCGGCCGGGTTTCGCCCCTCTCCTGAAACGGCTTGATTTTGCAGATTTCAGGGGAGGATCCAGGGGGATTGTCAACAAAATTTTGTCACTTTGCGGCGGCAGGAGTATAATATTGGCATCCAAATGTTGGGAGGCCGTCGCCATGTCCGTTTCTGAGTTGGAGATCATCGAGTGCCTCACGCCCCAGCAGCGTGACGAATTCATCTTCTTTCAGTGGGTGCCGTATCAAGGCAATCCTTACTGGGTCCCACCGCTCATCAGTGAACGGCGCGAATTTTACGACAAGACCAAGCATCCCTTCCATGAACATGCCGACGTGGCGATGTTCCTGGCCAAGCGCGGCGGCCAGGCGGTCGGCACCATCTATGCCATCGACAATCGCGCTCACAACGAATTTCATCAGGAAAACATCGGCATGTTCGGGGGCTTTGAATGTCTCAACGATCAGGCCGTGGCTCACGCGTTGTTCGAGCGGGCGGAGAAGTGGCTGCGGGCGCGGGGCCGCACAGCCCTGCGCGGCCCGTTCAATTTTTCCACCAATGAAGAATGCGGCCTGCTCATCGACGCCTTTGACGACGCTCCCCGCGTCATGATGACCTACAATCCACCCTACTACCGCGAACTGATCGAACGCGAGGGCTACACCAAAGCGGTGGACATGTTTGCCTACCGGAGAGAGGTCAATGCGCAGATCGGGCTGGATAACTTCCCGCCTAAAATGAAGCGCATTATGGAGAAAATCATGCAGCGCGATGAGATCGTGATCCGCAAGATCGATCTCAAACACTTAAGCGAGGAAATCAGCCGCGTCCAGCCGGTCTACAATGCGGCCTGGGCCGACAATTGGGGGTTTGTGCCCATGACCCCGGCCGAGTTCGATCATCTGGCGCATAGCTTGCTGTCCGTGATCGATCCGGATCTGCTGCTGGTCGTGGAGGCCAAAGGCCAACCCATCGGCGTGGCGTTAAGCCTGCCCGACATTTGCGATCCATTGCGGCGCGCCTACCCCCAGCCGGGCACACCGGAATGGTGGACTTTGGTGAAGTTCATGTTCCATTACAAAGTCCGCAAAACGCAAGAGTACGTCCGCGTGCTGATCATGGGCGTCATTCCCAAGTACCGCCTCAGCGGTATTGACGGCTTGCTGATGACGCAGACTGCCGAAATCGCGATGAAGAAAGGCTATACGCTCGGCGAGGCCTCGTGGATTTTGGAGAACAACTTGCCCATGCGCTCGGTCCTGGAGAACACGGGATGGGAAATCTACAAGACCTACCGCATCCTTGAGAAGGCTTTGTAGCCGGTAAAACGGAAACGCGAACGACCGCAGCCGATCACTCGCGTTTCTATTCGCAACGAAGGCGTGAACCTGCGGATCGCTTATACGCCCGCCGCCACGCTTTCGCCGTAGCCAATCAATTCCGCCACCAGCGCCGGGTCAGGTGATTCGGCGTACACGCGCAGCACCGGTTCGGTACCGCTGGGCCGGATCAGCAGCCACGAGTCGTCGTCCAGCAGATATTTCACGCCGTCGTTCGATCGCACCTCGCGCACTCGCACGCCTCCGATCGCTCCCGGCGCCCCTTCGGTCAAACGTTTCACCATATCCTTCTTCGCCACCGGTCGGGCCAGCGGCAGATCTTTGCGGGCATAATGGTGCGGCCCGTACTTCTGCTGCAAGTCGGCAATCAACTCTTTCAGCGGCACACCCGCGTGGGCGACGATCTCCAGCAGCAGCAGCCCCATCAAGACCCCGTCGCCTTCGGGGATGTGGCCGCGAATGCTGATGCCCCCCGATTCTTCACCGCCGATCAGCACGTCGTCCTTCATCATCAAGTCGGCAATGTGATTGAAGCCCACCGGCGTTTCGTGCAGTGGCAGGTTGTAGGCACGGCAAATGCGATCGATCATCAGGGTGGTCGAGACGGTCTTGACCACGCTGCCGCGCAGGCCGCGCTTCTCCACCAGATAGCGCAGGGCCAGCGCAAAAATCACGTGCGGGCTGACAAAGCAACCGTCCTCGTCCACGGCGCCGGTCCGATCGGCATCGCCGTCGGTCGCTACGCCGAACGCGCCCCCTGATTCTTTCACGGCGTCCACCAGTGCGTTGAGGTGCGGCAGAATGGGTTCGGGGTGAATGCCGCCGAAGCCGGGATTCATGTCGTGGCGAATCTGCGTCACCTGCCAGCCGCTTCCCACCAGAAAATCGCGAATGTAGTCACGGCCCGCACCATGCATCGGGTCGATCACCACTTTGCCCGGTTTCGTGTCGATGATCTGGCGATCGATCAATTTCTTCAAATGCTCTTCGTAAGCGGGCGCGGGATCGAAGCGCGCGATGCGGCCTTCGGCAATGGTCGTTTCCAGATCGGCAATGTTCAGCGAAAACGGACTGCCTTTGTCGAGCAGAACCTCCACCCGCTTGGTGTCTTCGGCCAATGCGCTGCCGCCGTTGGCCGCTTTGAGTTTGATGCCATTGTAGCGTGGCGGATTGTGGCTGGCGGTGATCATCACGCCGCCGATGGCGCCCTGGTCTTTCACGGCAAACGAGACGGCCGGTGTCGGCGCATCGGCGTTGGTCAGATTAACGATGAGGTTGTTGCCGGCCAAGACGCGCGCTACCTCCACGGCATAACGATCGCTCAAGAAGCGCGTGTCAAACCCCACGATGGTCTGCGCGCCCACCCCGCCGATCTCGCTGAAGTATTCGGCGATGGCTTGCGCCACGCGGCGCACATTGTCAAAGGTGAAATCCTCGCTGATGACGGCCCGCCAGCCGTCAGTGCCGAAATGAATTGCCAAGAAGGCCTCCTGATAAGAGAACTAAGCGCTGTTGATGATGGCCAGATGTGATTTGATAAGTGATGAGCGAACGGCGGTTGTTTGCACTTCACTCGTCACCCGTCACTTGTCATGCGACCAGCACAAACAACACATCATTTACATTCGTTCCGGTCGGCCCGGTGATGATCAAATCGCCCAAGGGTTGAAAGAAGTGATAGGCATCGTTACCGGCCAAATACGCTTGAGCATCCAGCCCGATCGATCTGGCGCGCTCCACAGTTTCACCGGTGGCCATCGCGCCCGCGGCGTCCGTCGGGCCGTCGGTGCCATCGGTGCCCAGTGCGGCGATGAGCGTGTTGGGTAGACCCTCAATGGCTATGGCCGCGGCTAATGCGATCTCTTGATTGCGTCCGCCCAACCCCTGACCTTTGAGTGTGACTGTGGTCTCGCCGCCGAGGATGAGGCACGCCGGCCTAGAAACGGGCCGATTATACACGGCAATCTCTTGGGCGATGGCCGCCACGACTTTAGCCACTTCGCGCGCCTCACCCTGCAGCTGAGTGGTAAGCAACAACGTGTTGAACTTCAACTGCCGCGCCGCCTGTTCGGCGGCTTGCGCGGCCTGCGCATTGCTGCCGATGATAACGGTCTGCACTTTGTCGAACAGCGGATCACCCGGCTTGGGTGTGTCGGCGATTTCGCCCGAAGCGCCGTGACTCAAGCGGGCGCGGACAGCCGCCGGTAGTTGATCGGCCAGATCGAATTGCTCCACAATCTGCCACGCCGTGGCAAACGTAGAGGGATCAGGCACAGTGGGGCCGGACGCAATGACCGAGAGATCGTCGCCGATCACGTCGCTGAGGATGAGCGTGATAATTGGCGCACCGTTCGCCAGGCGCACCAGTCCGCCGCCTTTGACGACGTCCAAATGTTTGCGGATGGTATTGATCTCGCGAATCGTAGCGCCCGCGCGCAAGAGCAACTGCGTGGTTGCCTGCAGATCGACCAACGTGATTTCCTGGGCGGGTAGCGTCAGCAGCGCCGAACCGCCGCCGGAGATGAGGCAGAAGATCAGATCGCGCGGCGTGATCCCGTGCAGCACGGCGCTGAGATCGCGTGTGGCGTCCACGGCAGATTGATCGGGCACGGGGTGGCCCGCTTCGTGTATGCGGATCTGATCGGGCAGGGGGCGATCGGTGTGGTGATACTTGGTGATGATGACGCCGCCGCTTAACCGCTCGCCCAACACTTCGCTCACAGCCTCGGCCATGGGCAGGACGGCCTTGCCCGCGCCTACCAGGAAGACACGATCGAACTGGCGTAGTGGGTAGGAACGATCGGCTACCAGAATTTGATCGCCGACCCGTGAGACGAACTTGTACACGGCCTCTGCGGGATCGGCTGCGGCCAGGGCGGCCCGCTGAAGTTGTTGAACTCCGGCGCGCAGATCGAGATCAGCCATGATCAGTTCTTTCCCGGATTCAAGGTGGTTACCGCAACGCGAGCGGCTTCGGCGGGCGTGACGCGTTCGGCCAGCACATCTTCGATGGCCTTGCGCAGGATCGGACCGACGACGTTCCTAATCGTCGCTGCCGGCAGCGGACGGGCCTGCGGCAATTGCACACTCAGAAAGGCAGTGTACGGATCAGTTTGATCCCAGTGAGTGAGGGCTGCCGCACGGGTCGGCAGGGTCCCCGCAGCACGCGTCCATTCGCCGCTGTTCTGCGGCGAGAGCAAATGCTGCAACAACCGCACGGCGGCGGCTTGACGACGGGGATCGGTGGTGACAATGGCGTAGGCCCAACCTCGCCCCAGAGGTCTCGCTGTTTGGAGGAGCGCCGGCAGGTTGCCCACCTGTAGATTGGGCAGGCGCGCTTCCACACTGATATAGCGCACGGCGTTGAGATTGGCGAGGGAGGCGCCGACGCCGCGCCAGGCGCTCCACACTTTGTCGGCGCTGTCCAGCTCGATGAAGTTGCTGGGCAGGACGCCGGCATCACGTGCCTCCCGATAATTTTCCAACAAGGTGCGCAGCGCCACTTCATCGAGCGCCGGGTCGCCTTCTGAGTCGACCAAATTGCCCCCGGCTGAGAGGTAGTGCGCCAGCACGGCATCGCTGACGTTGCTACTGCTGCCCAGCGCAAAGAGATAACGGCGCGGCGTTTCCAGCAATTCAGCCCAGGTCTGTGGCAGGGGCGTGGCGCTGCTCGTCGCCAGGTGCTCCAGATCGGCGCTGTACAGCACGCCATACAGTTCGTCGTTAAGCGATCCAAGTTCGCGCGCGAAAGGGTACACATCCGCGATGAATTCGGCGGGCAGCAGCGGCCCGATCGGTTGGATCAAGCCTGAGCGAGCGGCGGTTTCCAGGTCGGCGGCGTCCAGCGCGATGAGGTCGGGCAGGACAGCGGGCGCAACCGGGCTGGCTGCGCGCAGCAGATCGAGCAGGCCGCCCGAACCCCGATCTTGTTTGACAAAGATCTGGCTGGGCGTTCCCTCGGTGGTTTGGGCAAAATCGTCCAGTTGACGCTGCAGGACTTGATAAGCGGCGTTGTCTTCAGCCGGCAAGAAGCGGGTGGGCAGCCACAGCGTCAACGTGATGAGCGTGTCGGGTACGGGTGTTGGCGACAGAGGCTGCGGTGTGGCGACCGGTGCCGCGGGCGTGTGGGTGGGTGTTGTGGGCGTAGCGCTGCCCGGCGTCGCTTGGCAGGCTGCCACGATCAAAATGATGATGAAGGCGAAAAGAGCTTGTAAGTAACGGAACATGTTGAATCGAAAGAGCGTCTTGTGTGTAAGCGTGCTTGTGTCGGCAGCATTATAAATGAACAACAAGCAATTAACAATGAACAACACCTGTACTACATCGAACGTAGTGCAGGTGCACGTGTGACCCATGAACAATGAGGACCCGTCCGGTGGCAATGATGGACAAATAACAGTCTCGCGCTGGAGACTGAATTCATTCAGGAGAGAGAAGATGAACGCCCGCAGAACGCTCTCATGGTTTAGCTTGTCGTTGGTAATATGGTTGTTTGTTTCCGCTTGTGGGGGCGCCGCAGCCACGCCAGCCCCGGTGCAATCGATGTATAACAGGGACGCATCAGGGAGCGCCAACCCACCGCCCGCTGCCCAGCCGACCGCTGTTTCTGCTGCCGGTCAAACCTCGGCTAACTTGCCCAATGCCGCCCCACGCAGTTCCATTCGCATGATCATCAAGAATGGTGAAATGGCGCTGCTAGTCGCCGACACCGATCGTGCCTTGGAGCAGGCCACAGACATCGCCGTGAACAGCGGCGGCTACGTGGTCAGTTCCCGGACTTGGAACACCGGTGATTACAAATCGGCCACGCTGACAATGGGGGTGCCATCCGATCAATTCGAGGCGGTGCAGCGCCAGCTCCGCGCGCTGGCGTTGAAGGTGCAAGGTGATACCTCGTCGGGCCAGGATGTAAGCGATGAATACGTCGATCTCCAATCGCGCCTGACCAACCTGGAGGCGACCGCGGCGCGCATCCGCGAGTTGTTGAAGGATGCCAAGGATGTGGACGAAGCGCTGCAAGTGAACCTGAAGTTGTCCGAGGTGGAAAGTGAGATCGAACAGATCAAAGGTCGCATGCAATATCTCAAAGACCGATCGGCTTTCTCGACGATGGTGGTTAATTTCGAGCCGCAGCGTCCCACGCCCACGCCGGAAGCCTGGCAGCCGGGCAAAACCGTCGAGGAGGCCGCTAATTCGGCCGGCGGTTTGCTGCGCAATCTGGTGGACGCAGCCATCTGGCTTGTCGTCGCTTACGGGCCGGTATTGATTCCGTTGGCGATCGTGCTGGGGCTGATCGTGCGGGCGCAGCGCAAGCGGGCCAAGCACACTTCGGCCAATGTCATTGTGGCGAGTGATAAGTGAACCTGAACGATGGAACGGACCTCGTTAGGTTGTGGCCTGTCATTCGTGCTATGATGAAACCCGAAAGGAGCAGAACATGAACGCCCGCAAATTATTCTCGCTGATCAATGTACTCGTCATCGTCATGATATTGGTTTCGGCTTGCAGTAGTCCGGCGGCCGCTCCTACTCAGGCTCCACGTAGCCAGGCGAACGCGGAGGTTGCACCTGCTCAGCCAGACACATTTGGGTTTGATGGAGGAGGTCCAGCACCCGCCCAACCGACCGCAGCACCCAGGGCTACACAAGCTCCTGCTTCCCGTGCAGATAACTCCAAGCCCGGCACAGGTGTGCAATCTTCGCCCTATCGCCAGACGCGAATGATCATCAAGAACGGCGAGCTGACCTTGCTCGTCGCCGACACCGATCGGGCGTTGGATCAGACCACGAGCATTGCCGTCGATTCCGGTGGTTACATCGTCAGCTCGCGCACCTGGGTGGTGGATGGCTTCAAGTACGCGATGTTGACAATGGGCGTGCCTTCCGATCAGTTTGAGGCCGTCCAGCGCCAGCTCCGCACGCTGGCCGTGCAGGTGTTGAATGACACCGCTTCGGGTCAGGATGTGAGCGACGAATACGTTGATCTGCAATCGCGCCTGACGAATCTGGAAGCGACCGCGGCGCGCATCCGCGAATTTTTGGCGGATGCCAAGACGGTGGAAGAGGCGTTGAAGGTTAACGCGCAGCTAACGGAAGTGGAGAACGAGATCGAGCAGATCAAGGGCCGCATAAATTACCTGAAAGATCGGGCGGCCTATTCCACCTTGGTTGTGACCCTGGAGCCGCAGCGGCCCACCCCCACACCGACATCGACGCCGACGCCGACACCGACACCCACGCCGGCCTATTGGCAGCCGGACAAGACCGTGAAAGCGGCGGGGGACACATTGAGCGGGTTGCTGCAGGGCCTGGGTGACATGCTGATCTGGCTCGGCATTGTGGTGGTGCCATTCGCGATTCCAGTGGCGATCATCGTGGCGCTGGTCGCGATCCTCAGACGCAAGAATCGGAAGCCGGACAGGACTCCACCGCCAAATAACACCGCTGGATAGTAGACTTGGTTAAAGACAAAACCACAGAGACACGGAGGCACAGAGTAAAACCTGTATCCTCCGTGTTTCTCTGATCCGTCATTTGCTTCCCGCTCTCATTGCGGCTACAATCACTCCTATGCAATCTAGCCTCTTCGTGCAGCCCGAAACCATCACTGTCAGCGAACTGACGCGCTACATCCGCGAGATGTTCGAGGTGGACTATCGCCTGCAGGACGTGTGGGTGCAGGGCGAGATCAGCAACCTCAGCCGCCCGTCGAGCGGGCACGTCTACTTCACACTCAAGGACAGCGGCGCGGCGATTAAATGTGCCATGTGGCGCACCTCCGTTACGCCCAACGTGGGACGCCTCCGCGAAGGTGATGCCATCCTCGCCCATGGCAAGATCAGCGTGTATGAAGTGCAGGGCGTCTATCAACTCTACGTCGATGCGATCCGGACGGCGGGCGTGGGCGATCTCTATCAGCAGTTCGAGCTGCTCAAGGCGAAGCTGCAAGCCGAGGGCCTATTTGAAACCGATCGGAGACGCGCACTCCCACTGGCCGTGCACGCCATCGGCCTTGTCACCTCGCCCACAGGCGCGGCCTTGCAGGATATGCTCAACATCATCGGTCGCCGCTGGCCGCTGCTACGCGTCGTGCTTTCGCCGACACCCGTGCAGGGCGATGATGCTCCGCCCAAGATCTGTGCCGCGTTAGAGCGGCTGTATCAACGTGCCGAGCTCGACGCGATCATCGTTGCGCGCGGCGGCGGCTCGATCGAAGATTTGTGGTGCTTCAACGACGAAAGCGTGGCGCGCACCATCGCCCGCTCGCCTGTGCCGACAATTTCGGGCGTAGGCCACGAAGTTGATTTCACCATCGCCGATTTTGTGGCCGATTTGCGCGCACCCACGCCCAGCGCAGCGGCAGAACTCATCACACCCGATCAGGAAGACGTGCGCTCGACATTGCGCGACTACGCCGCAACCCTGGACGCAATCCTATTCGACCGAATTCGGCAATCACGCCTCCAGGTGCAGTCGAATGAGCGAGCCTTGGCGCATCTCTCGCCACGGGTCAAGTTGGCGAATGCGCGACAAAGGGTGGACGATGCAGGAAGCAGGATGCAGGATGCAGTGCTGCACGATCTGGTTTTACGCCGCGAACGAATTAGGAGTTTGTCGGCGCAGTTGAATGCCTACCATCCCCTCAACGTGTTGGCGCGCGGTTACGCGGTGGTGCGGAAAGAGTCAACCGGCGAAGTGGTGCGGAGCGTAGGGCAGGTGATGGCAGGTGAACGTTTGACCATCCGCGTGAGTGATGGTGAGCTCAAGACGAAGGCTGAAGGATAAATCATGCCCAAGAAGACTAAACTCCA
Organism: Thermoflexales bacterium; assembly: GCA_030834825.1. Taxonomy (GTDB): domain Bacteria; phylum Chloroflexota; class Anaerolineae; order Fen-1058; family Fen-1058; genus Fen-1058. The sequence goes on along the minus strand of JAUQXC010000813.1, from coordinate 6,054 downwards.
ACCCATCGAAAATCTGACCTTTGAGCAGGCCTTTGCCGAACTGGAAGAATCTGTCCGCACGCTGGAGCGGGGCGATCTGCCGTTAGAAGAATCGTTGGCCCTGTACGAGCGCGGCCAGGAACTCTCTGCTTACTGCGCCAAACAGCTCGATGAGGCAGAGTTGAAGGTGCAGCAGGTCGAAGCGTCCTGAGCGGAACGAAGGGGAGTGTCGATACCAGCGCCGCGCCAGGCGGAATGCTTCAGCGCCCCAATCGCCGGCGCACCATCCCCAGCACGCCACGCAGCTCTTCGCTCCGCAGCAACCACGCGGCAATGAAGAATACACCCGTCCCAACGAGCACTCCTCCGATAGCGCGGACAAGCACGGCGGCTCCTGCGGCGATACTTAACCAGCCCCACACGACCACCCCCATCGCTAGCGAAGCCAGCGTCGTTCTTAGTGCGCTGATCGTCAGGCGTCGAACGTCCAATCCGCCCAAGCGTCGGCGGATGACGACGACGAGCAGGATCATCTCGAGGGAAGCCGCGGTCATGTTGGCCAACGCCAGGCCGAGCACCCCCAGCACGTTGATCAAGGACAGGCCGATGATCAAATCGATGCCCAGAGCCAGCACCCCCAGCAGCACCGGCGTCCGGGTATCGTGTAGCGCATAAAATGCCCGCGCCAGAATCTCCACACCCGAATGACCGATCAGGCCCAACGCATAGCCGCCTAACGCTGCCGCAACGATCTCGGTGGAGGTCGTGGTGAACCGGCCGCGCTCGAAGAGCAGCTGCACGATCGGTTCACGCAGCGCCAGCAGGCCGATAGCGGCGGGAATGGCGATGAACAAGATCGAGCGCACGGTCGCCGCCAGGGACGATCGGAGTTGTTGGAATTGACCGCGCGCATATTGATTGGCAAACGTAGGAAAGGCGGCTGTCGCCACCGATTGAGCCACAACGCCCTGCGGCAGCAGCATTAAGCGCCAGGCATAATTCAGAGCCGAGACCGCGCCCGTGGTCAGCCACGAGGCCAGGATGGTCTCGACCAGAAACGTCAACTGCACTACCGCTACGCCGAACATGCGCGGCAGCATCAGGCGCATCACTTCTCGCACGCCGGGGTCGCGCACAGCCAGGCGGGTGGAGTATTGCGCGCCGACGCGCCGCAGGCCCGGCACCTGAATCAGCAGGTGCAACACGGCGCCGATGATGGCGCCGATCGCCAAGCCAAACACATCCAGAAACGGCGCTAACACCAGCGCACCGAAGATGATGCCGAGGTTGTACATCGACGGGGCGAGGCCGGGCAGCCAGAAACTTTGATGTGCATACAGGATGCCCATCACCACACCGCTGACTGCGAAAATGATTGGCGGGATGAGCAGCAGGCGCATCAACTGCACGGTGAGGGCTTGTGCTTCCGGGCCGAAGCCGGGTGCGAGCAATTAGCGCACGATCGGCTCCGCCAACAGAGCGGCGAGCAGGGCTATCGCGGCGAGCACGACGACGACGAGATTGATGACGGCGCTGGCCAAACGCCACGCGCCCGATCGGTCTTCTTGGGCGAGATAGTCCGTAAAAGTGGGTAAAAACGCCGACATGAGGATGCCACCCGCGATAAGTGTGTAGATGATGTCGGGGATGCGAAAGGCGGCGACGTAGGCGTCGTAATCGCCGGATGTGCCGAACTGCGCACCGATGACGACATCACGCAATAGGCCCAATAGGCGGCTGACGAGGAACGTCGCCATGACGATGATGCTGGCGCGCGCGATTTGACGATTGCTGGATGAAGTGGTGGTCACGAGCGGGGATTATACAGGACCCAAAGGGGTTTGGGAAATTCAGAGAATTTGGTCACCAGACGCCATAAGCGCCGATAGTCGCTGTCTATCGGCGCTCTGGCAAAAACAAGGAGGAGAAGAAGAGACGTTTTCGCCCGCTGCTCTTCGACTATATTTATACACCAGATCAATCTGCTTAACTCGACTACTGTCCTACGCTTACCCTACGTTGTGACCTGTTCTGACGGCGTTCTAACTTGGCTCTTGCACTTTTCTATCGGGCTTTCGTTAAACTGAACAAGCCTGATTGGTCATGGGAAGCGCAGAGAACTGTGCAGACTGACTAAGGGATTTGAGAAGTGGTACTGAGGTCCTGGCCGCTGGCTTTTTGTCCGAGTATCAGGCGATTGAACCAGATCAGTGGCGCTATGAATCTCTGCGGTGGGGACGTCTCCCGTATTGCCAGAGAGTTTGTGCAGGTAGGCCCGTCACCTGTTGCGGTATAATCTAGCTGGACACCCAATGACCCTCGATCCACAAGTCGACCACCGTTTGCGGACAGAGCAGAACCTGTGGCTGGCGACCGTGCGCCCTAATGGTACGCCACACCTGGTGGCGATTTGGTTCGTGTGGGTGGCCGAAAAAATCTACCTCTGCACCGGGGGCGACAGTGTGAAGGTGCGTAATCTGACGCAAAACCCGCAGGTATCCCTGGCGTTGGAGGATGGCACTCGGCCAATTGTGATCGAGGGGTTGGCACGACCGATCGATCACCCACCCGCGGCTGTGGTCGACGAGTTTCAACGCAAGTATGCGTGGAACATTGCCGGCGACGATACTTATACGCAAGTGATCGAAATTGAACCGAAAAGAATCAGAGCGTAAAGCGTAAAGCCTAAAACGCCAAGAACCAATTCTTGCGTTTTACGTTTCACGGATTACGCAGCACGGAGCACTTATTATGATGCGATTTGATCGATTTACCGAACGCGCGCAGGATGCGGCCAACCGCAGCATCGAGATTTTGCAGCGCTACGGACACAACCAGGTAGATACCGAGCACATTCTGCTGGCGCTGTTGGAACAACCCGATGGCGTCGTGCCGCAAATTCTGAGCAAGCTGAATGTGGATGTCGCGGCCATGCGCGCCAAGCTGGAGGAAATTTTGCGCGCATCGCCCAAGGCCGCCATCTACGGCGGCGGCACGGGACAGGTGTTCATCACGCCGCGCGTCAAGCGCGTACTGGATTTGGCCCAAGAAGAAGCGAACCGCTTGAAAGACGAGTACATCTCGACCGAGCACATCTTCCTGGCGATTAGCACCGAGCGCAACACGGCCTCGGCGCGCTTGCTGGCCGAGAACGGCGTGACCCGCGAGCGCATCAACGAGACGATTAAGGCCATTCGCGGTGGGCAGCGTGTGACCGATCCCGGCGCCGAGAGCCGCTATCGCACGCTGGAAAAATACAGCCGCGATTTGAGCGCGCTGGCGAGGGCGGGCAAGCTCGATCCAGTGATTGGGCGCGACAATGAGATTTTGCGCGTCATTCAAGTCCTGTCGCGCCGCACCAAGAATAACCCGGTACTCATTGGCGAGGCGGGCGTGGGCAAGACCGCGATTGTCGAAGGTCTGGCGCAGAAGATCGCCTCGAACGACGTGCCGGAGACATTGATGGGGAAACGTGTGGTCGCACTCGATCTGGGCGCGATGGTCGCCGGGTCGCGCTTCCGGGGCGAGTTTGAAGAGCGGTTGAAAGCCGTCATGGAGGAGATTCAACGCGCGCAGGGCGAAGTTATTTTATTCATTGATGAGTTGCACACGGTCGTCGGCGCGGGCGCGGCCTCGGGCGCGTTGGACGCGGGCAGCATGTTGAAACCGGCGCTGGCGCGCGGCGAGCTGCAGTGCGTGGGCGCGACGACGCTCGACGAGTATCGCAAGTACGTCGAGAAAGATGCCGCGTTGGAGCGGCGTTTTGCGCCGGTCTTCGTGGACGAGCCGAGCGTGGCCGAAACCATCGAGATGTTGCACGGCTTACGCGATCGGTACGAGGCGCACCACAAAGTTCGCATCAGCGATCAGGCGTTAACTTCCGCCGCAAATTTGTCGCATCGCTACGTCACTGATCGGCATTTGCCCGATAAAGCGATCGATCTCGTTGACGAGGCCGCCGCTAAGCTGCGCGTGGCCCTCTTCACACTGCCGTCCGATTTGAAAGAAATGAAGACCGAGATCGATCGTTTGACGGCTGAAGAAGAGCAGTCCGGCCTTTCACGCGAGTACGAACAGGCTGCGATTTTGAAGAGCAAGCGCTTGCAGCTGGAAACCGATTTCAATCAGAAACGCGAACACTGGCAGCGTGAGAAAAACATTGACGAAGTGGTGGACGAAGACGACATCGCCGCGGTGGTCGCGCAGTGGACGGGGATTCCTGTTGCGCAGATGATGGAGACCGAGTCCGAGAAACTGTTGCATATGGAAGAGCGGTTGCATGAGCGCATCATCGGGCAGGAAGAAGCGATCGCTGCGTTAAGCGATGCCATCCGCCGCGCCCGATCGGGGTTGAAAGATCCCTCACGCCCGATTGGTTCTTTCATCTTTCTTGGTTCGTCGGGCGTGGGCAAGACCGAGCTAGCCAAGGCGCTGGCCTGGTTCTTGTTCGACGACGAAGACGCTTTAGTGCGCGTGGACATGAGTGAGTACCGGGAGCAACATACGGTGTCGCGCTTGTTTGGCGCGCCGCCGGGCTATGTGGGCTATGAAGAAGGCGGGCAGTTGACCGAAGCCGTGCGCCGCCGCCCGTATCAAGCGGTGTTGTTCGACGAGATCGAAAAGGCGCATCCTGATGTGTGGAATGCGATGCTGCAAATCCTGGATGATGGCCGCCTGACCGACGGGCAGGGGCGTGTGGTTGATTTTCGCAATACGGTCATCATCATGACCAGCAACCTGGGTACGGAGTTTGGGCGCAAGGGCGGCGCACTGGGCTTTGTACGGCCGGGCGATTCGCCGGCGCTGGTGGCCGATGCCCGCAAGATCGAGGATAAACTCAAGGCGACGTTCCGGCCGGAGTTCCTCAACCGGGTGGATGAGATCATCGTGTTCGGCACGCTGGCCGTAGAAGATGTCGAGAAGATCGTCGATCTGCAAATGAAGGAGATCCGCGATCGGCTGCGCGAACACGGCTTGTTCATTCAGCTCAGTGACGCGGCGCGCAGATGGCTGGCGCGGCAAGGCTACGATGCCAACTATGGCGCCCGTCCGCTGCGCCGAGCGCTGCAACGCTACGTCGAATCGCCGTTGTCCGTGAAGATGTTGAAAGGCGAGTTCAAGGTCGGCGATACAATTTTTGTGGATGCTAATGACGAGGGCGTGATGTTTAACAAGGTGGAAGAAGTCGCGCAAGTGGAGCAAGTGGTAGCCTGAATCGAGTTAGCGCATTAGTGCTGTAATGAGATAGTTTAAGCGGCGAACATCAACATGACGTTCGCCGCTTTCACGTATTACGGCTTTACCGCCGGATCAATCTCCACTAGAATACGCGGCGATCCGCCGATGGGCGCGCTGCCGGTACTATCAGGTGCCACTCCGCCGTTCGTACCAAGGAAGTTCCGATTGGATGCCGCTGGCAGTGAAATTGCATAAGCGCCGCCGTTGGGAAAGATCGTTTGAAATGATCCATCTGGGTAGAACAATCGGGCCGAAGGAGCCGTGGCTGACAACACCACCGTGGCATCGGTGTAGTACCGCGTCCACATGACGACGATGCGCTCGCCAGTTGCCGGCCGCTTGAAGGCGAGGATCTCTTGATTGCCGCTGATCCAGTTGGTGGCAGTGATCGTTCGTCGATCGCGCCAATAGGGCTGCACATTCGTCAATTGGTCGAAGACGAGCGGATAGGTTTGATACGATAGCCGTGGCGTGTTGTCGTTGCGCAGCAGGCCGTAGGCGTCCACACCGCATTGGTTGCCGCAGTCGTCGAAGAGTTGAAACCACACAAAGGCTTCTGTCTTAAGCCACGCAGCATACGCCGCGCTTTGAATCAAGTAAGCGGCTTGCTCGTCAGGTGAGGCGCGATACCAACGGTTCTGCGGATCGTCACAGGCGGGAAGGGTCCCCTCGCCGCACACGGGCACGCCGGTCTCAGTCAACCAGAGATCGACATCCTGCAAGCCGTGCGAGTCTAGCTGTACCCGATCGGGATACAGATAACCGAAGGTTTGCCACGCCCAGAAGTAATTGTGCACGGCCACTTTATCCATGAAGTAGTGATTTTCCACGGCGGCG
>JAUQXC010000812.1 GCA_030834825.1 Thermoflexales bacterium | reverse complement strand
ACATTCAGCGTGTGGCGTAGCGTTTCCCCGACAAACTCCAGGCGGTTCAGCGTATGAATCGCCGCCAACACGTGGGTCGAATCCGTCCGTTGCTGACCATGCGCCTTGAGCAGGTCGGCGTCGCGCAAGCGCTTCAACAACGTTTCGAATAGGAGCAGTTCGGCCTGGCTCGCTATCAAGCGGCTCCGAAATTCACTCAGCACGGAGGCATCAAAGCCGGAATCGGTCAATTCGAGACCAAGCGCATATTTCCAGTCGATGCGACTCCGGACGGCATCGGCGGCTTGTCGATCGGATAGGCCCTCAGCGAATTGCATGACGGTCATCAGCGCCAAGTCAGCCGGTGACTGCGCCGATTGTCCCCGTTCTGAAAACAGTCCGGTAAAGGCTGTATCCGTATAGAGCTGACCAAACTCGTCCCGCATCCGCATGTACACATTTGGCTTGGGAAAAGCCGCCTTGGCGACGCGGGCCGTTTCTTCCGGAATTTGGTGAGCGGTCTGGGGTTTCAGAGTCATGGCAGGGTCCTCCGCATCTTGACCTAATTACTCAGGTCAACGGTTCGTGGCCTAAGCTTACCTGAAAAGTCTGCCCGATCAAGGCGTGTCGATCCGTCAGCCCATTCACGCGAATTCGCCAGCAGTATCTCGTCAAGACACCAAAAGTACTATTCTTAAAGTGCTTTTCTCCTTGGGGTGAAATGGTGGTGACTGGGTCGCCGTCGTCGTCGCAGGGGCTGTGGGATGCGGCCTGTTCCATCCGCGACGCGAAGGATACGTCTCTCGTGCTATAATCCACATTAGTCAAGTTGTCCCTCATCGCCATCGAGGCGGACACAGTGACAAACGACGGTTCCTCCTCTAACTCAGTTACCTCCATCAGCGGCGGAGTCAATCTCGACGCGCAACACATCACCATCGGTGGCGATGTCGTTGGCCGCGATAAGATCATCCAGAACATCCAGGACATCGATCAACGCGCACGAACAGCCGCCGAAGAAGCCGAGCAAGCCCGATCGTTTGAGGCGCAGCGTCTGGCGCAGGGTGTGAGCGCGTTCGCGCAGCGCTTGCAGGCGCGCGCCGGCGATTCGACGGATGCCGACAAGGGTGGCCCCTACAGGGGCCTGCTCGAATATCGCCTGAGCGATGCTGAGATTTTCTTTGGCCGTGATCTCGCGATTCGCGAACTGCTTGAACACCTACAGCGCGGCCCACTGACGATGCTGCACGCCGAATCAGGTGCAGGCAAGACGTCGCTGTTGCAGGCCGGGATATCGCCGCACTTGATTGCCGCCGGACATCTGCCGATTTACCTCCGCCCATACAATGTCGCACCCACGCTCGCGCTCAAACGCGCTTTCCTTCCCAACCTGAGTGACACCCCAACCTGGCTCAGGCCCCATTGCGTGACTTTCTCGCGCGTGCGAGCAACGTGTTGAGCACGACGACAACACTGTATATCTTTCTCGATCAGTTCGAGGAGTTCTTCACCCAACTGGAAGAGACTGCTCGACCCGAATTCGTGCGCGAGTTGGCCGAATGCCCGGAAGATGAAAGTCTCAATGTTCGTTGGGGACTGGCGCTACGCAGCGAATACTTTGGGAATCTAGCCAGTTTCCGTCCACGCATTCGCAACCCGTTCGAGAACGACTACCGCTTGAATCGCCTGACGTGCGATGAAGCGCGGGAGGCTGTGGCAAAGCCCGCCGCTCAGCGGGGCATTTCGTTTGAAGAGGGATTGATTGATACCATCCTCGACGATCTAGGCAAAGGCGAAGTCGAGCCGCCACAAGTGCAGCTCGTATGCTCAACGCTGTACGAAACTCTGCCATCCGAAACGCGGGTTATTACGCGCGAAACGTATGCTGCTGAGGGTGGCGCAGCTGGCATTTTACGCGAACATCTGGGGCGTGTCCTGAAGCGTGACTTGCCTGCAGAGCAACGCTCAATTGCGCAGCGCCTGCTCGAAGAATTGATTAGGGTGTGACTAAATCTGGTTGATCTCCAGCCGCTCAACGGGATTGATCCATGTCTCAATGAGTGGCTTACCGTAGAGTCGTTTATGACGTTGCTCGCGACGAAATTGATGAAACGTATCCCAATCACCATTTTCATGAACGGCGCGCAAAGCCAAGAGCGCTTCGGCTCCGGCGATAGTCCAGCGCATGCCGGACAGTTCCATCCGGTCCTTGACCAAATGGCGGCAGGCACCTTCGATCACGCCCGTCCCGATCGGCCAGCTCCACTTCAAGTAGTGGGCATAGTCCATATACGGCTGGTTGCGCTGCAGATAACCTGCGACGCGGCGCAACGCTTTCGCCGCCTGACTAGTCATCGCCAACGTTTTGAGACTTTCTTCCAACCGGTGTACCACGTGCGCGCCGCGGCTCGACAAGATGTCCAAGGTTTGGGTTCTGACCCAGGCTTCGCGTTGCGGATCTGTTTCGCCATACAGCGCGGTGCCGGCGCTCCACAGGTGCTCCACGACATGAATGATGTCCAACACCAAGGTGAAAGTCGGAAAGGCGTGACGCATCTGAACTTGCAAAGCTTCAGCACCATCCGTCAACGCCACGCGCTGTCGGATGTGCCGACCTTCACGCTGAGCGGCCCAGCGGGCCAAGCGGCGGAGGGCTGTAGCCTTGCCATCCAAACTGGCAAAGACTTGTTTGTGTTGGGGAACCGGACGCATACCAGCCGGCACCTCATCTTGAAACAATGCGGCAACAACCTCTTGCGGCGTGCGCCGATAGGGCGCAATGGTGTAAACCGCCACAGCAATCGCCTCTTTTTTATGGGTTTTCTTATCACCTTTTCCGCGGCGCCCGGTCGGCGCGGTGTCGTCCCGTACCAACCGAACGCCTTTGCCGTCGGCTTGCACCACCAAGATCGGGCCTTCTTCTTGGCGCGGAAAGGCTTCCCGTTGGGCGTAGAACGGCTGCACAACCTGACTCTGTTCCGCGACGCTCGTTTCCAATGCCAACACCGACACCTCCACGCCCAACAAGCGTGCCATGACCTGGGTCGCTTTGTCATAGGCGCTGTCTACGGCCAACAACTCCGCGCATTCCATCAACAGGTCCGAATAACAACGCGCCGGCAAACTCAACGCGCGATCCAGCGGCGTTTTACCACCAGCGCCCGGAGCATAGAAATAAGCGCGGCGCACTTCCAGTTTGCCAACGCACCGGCCCACCCTGGCCGCCGGCCAGGGACATGGGCAGACCGACAAATAGTCCACCGTCTTTTGCGAATGATACAGGAACTTCTGGCGTTGCCAGCCATACTGCGGCGCATGCGATTCCGTTTCGGCGCGATGGGTCAGAAAGAGTTGCAACAATTTTCGCCCCATGGCCAACAATGGGCGCAACAGGCTGCGCTCCATTTGATTCACCGTAGCGGCTTGCGCTTCGGCCCCGGTGACCAAGTTCAGCAAGGCTTCAAAATCGGCCCGCACTTCGGCAAGCAACTCCGACTGGTTCCTCGTCATGACACACCTCCACGCAGAATGGCTGGGTGTCATTGTATCTTGCCGAAGACCCGTCGTATGACAATTTGTTACGGGCTGACCAAATTCTATTTCATCCAAGTGCTTCTAGAATGCAAACGAATTGGATCAACCAGATTTAGTCACACCCAATTGATTACCTCCGATATCCGCCGTGTGATTCGCACTCATGATGAACTGGCTCGTACGCTGGCAGCACAGAGTGTAGCAGTTGAAACGCTAGATATGGTGCTAAGCCAACTAGTCGATAGTCGCCTGCTCCGCGTTGAGGAAACTGAAGGCGAACCAGCCTACGAGCTAGCGCACGACTATCTGCTAGGCGAGATCAAACTCGATCCGGCCGTGCAGGCACGCAAGGCAGCCCAGGAATTGCTGGATCAGGAAGTTCATGCTTATCAACACTACGGCACGCTACTCAACGACGACAAGCTGGCTATTATCGAGACGCGACACGGTGAACTAACCTTGAATGCCGATGCGATGGCGCTGATTCAAAAGAGCGAGCGTGCCTTGAAGCGGCGGCAGCGTTTCGTGGTTGGCGGGGTAGGTCTGGTCATAGCATTGTTTATCGCTGGGATGCTCTCAATGTTAGCCGCTGTCGGCGCGCAAGGCGCTGCTGATCAAGCACGAAAGCAGCAAGCCACAAGTGAAGCCGGAGCGGCGGCAGCCGCGACTCGAGAAGTCGTGGCCAAACGGGCCGAGGCAGTTGCCAGCACAAGTGAAGCGAATGCCAATCAGGCGGCCGTAAACCATTCACCAGAACACGATCACGCTGACCGGCACCATTCAAACCGGGTACGGAAGCGTTGATTCCAACACACCTATAGTCAACCCAACATCGTTTTGACGCCGGTCTCTCCGATCATCTCGCACTTGGCAAATGCCGCGATCCAACACCAACACACAGGCGATAGTGACGGTCGCTATGTCGGATGTTCTCACCTATTGGCTCTCCGGCAATGATTGCCAGGAGCCCGCATTTCGCGGCTCGCACCGCTGAAGCCACCCACCATGAGTTAATCGCTGTATCTCACAAAACTACCGTAAGCCAGAACTGGTGCATCTGTGCGGCCAGTGCTCGATCCAAATTCTCTCGTCACACTCGACGTTCCTACTGTACCTTCTAGCCTTACCCACTCTTACAGCGAAGGTCGCGTTCGCCAGTTCGCCACACGGCGACGATAGTGTGCGCACCTTGTCGCGTCACTGACGCGATGCCGTCGCGACTGTCCTTCTGTTCACTCTCGCCAGAATCCCGATCTGGCACATTTGGCCCGAAGCCCTCTTCGGGCATTTTGCGTTTGGGCTGGGTCTGCTGAATCCGGCTACACCTGGCAATAACTGCCTCAAAATACCTGTTGCCACTGGATATGCAGAACATCAATACCACGGAAAGGAAATCCAAAATGAATAAGGGCGCACCTCATCGAATCGTCAGCAGTGCCTCAACGATTACCGATGGAACGCAAGACATTGTTCCAAAGAATACCAACAATGGCACACCATCCCACAACGGCGCCGGCCGAGCGCTCGTTCAATGTCTGCTGATTGCTGCCCAACGGGGACAGCAAATCTACCTAGCGCGTGAACAGGCTGCACGACTGCAACAAAGTAGTTCAGAGCCAGCTCACGAGGAGACATCCCAGACGGATGAATCATAAATGTTGCACATTCCAATCGTTGTGTACTACAATGCGCCTGACATTGGGCAAAGGATCGCAGCATGGCACAAGATTGGATCACCACTGCCGAAGCCGTCGAATTGTCCGGCTATCACATCAATCACATTCGGCGGCTCCTGAAGTCTGGTGAGGTGCTTGGCAAGAAATGGGGCCGCGAGTGGATGGTCAGTCGGTCTAGTTTACTTGTTCATATCCGCAAGGCGGAGAAATTAGGGGCAAAACGT
>JAUQXC010000811.1 GCA_030834825.1 Thermoflexales bacterium | reverse complement strand
AGCGCCGATGAACAGTTGGCCGGGCGCGGGCGCCAGGGCCGATCGTGGTACACGCCTCCCAGTACGGCCCTGGCGTTTAGTCTGCTCATCCGACCGGTCATCGCGGCCCAACAGGCGATGCGGCTGACCATGTTGACGGGTCTCGCCGTCGTGGAAGGCATCGAGTGGGCCACCGGCTTGCGGCTCGATTTGAAATGGCCCAACGATGTGGTGATTCAATTAACCATGAACCAGGCACAATTAACCAGGTTCAATCAGGATGAAGGCGCCGCCCACTCGCCACGGCCCGCCTTGCGAAAAATCGGCGGCATTTTGACGGAGTGCGCGTTTCAAGGCGATGTGATCGAGCATGCCATAATCGGCATCGGTCTCAACGTCAACGTCGATTTCTCGCAACAGCGCGAACTGCGCGAGATTGCGACGAGCTTGATGCACCTGGCCGGCTGTGAGATCGATCGCTGGACGGTCTTGAAAGCCGTGGTCGCCGCGTGGGTCGATCGGTCGGCGTGGCTGGCCGACGCGCACGCCGATCACCTGCGCGAGGCGTGGGCCGCGCGCCTGATCAACTTGCGGCGTCCGCTGCAAGTCAAGCTCAATGAGCAAGTCGTCACAGGCTATGCCGAGGGCGTCGACGTCGATGGCGCGCTGCTCTTGCGGACGGCGGACAATCGACTACATCGTTTGTTATCAGGTGATGTGACACTGCATGATCTTAACCGCTAGGGCAGATCTCTGTTTGGTTTACGACTTGGTCATTCCCCGCGTACGCGGGAATCCAGCGCAAAAACCTGGACACCCGCCTGCCTCGCCTAGCGCGCCCAGGCTTCAAGAGAAAGAGTACAGGGGGAGAGCATGAGTCCTGACATTGATTGGCACGTCGGCGAAGGCGCCGAACGAGAAACGATTACGAATGCCTCTCCCCTTCGACGTTCACGCCGCCGGTGGATCGCGCTCTTGCTCGTGGTGATTCTAGGCGTCGGTCTGGGGACACTGTATCGCTCGCTCCCGGAGCCGGCACCGCAACCAACTCCGCTGCCTTCAGCAACACCGCACCTCATGCCCTCGCGTCCGGCCATCCCGGCCAAGTTGTTTGAAACGATCGATCGCGAAGCGCAGGCCCTGGCCGATGGTGACTTTGACGCTTACCTTGATACGCAGGCCTCGTCCACGCAAAACAGGCTAGAAGTGCAACGGCAAAATTTTGTGGCGTGGGGGTGGCCGCAGGGTGATCGCCCTTTATACACTCTCGTCGATTTCAATCTACTGACGGTGACCAGCGCCTGGGTCGACATTCGGCAATTCCGTGAGGGTCGCTACTTTCGCGAGACCCGCTTCTACTATTGCGAGGGTGAGCGTTGGCTACATGGCTCGACGAATCGCTCTCTATGGAGCGGCCAGGAAGGAAGTTTACAAACGTCACACTTTGACGTGACCTACGCCATCGAAGATCGAGACGTACTCTCACCCACTTTGCGCCAGCTAGAGGAAGATTATCAAGCCCTATGCCGCGATTTAGGTTGTACCGTGAATGGACAGGAGCTGACCTTCACCTTGAAGGTGAAACCCGTTGAGGGATATTACCTTCACTCATACCCGGTAGGTACTGGCAATGTCGAAATCCGGTTGAACTCATTACGGGCGGCAGGCTTCTTTGAGAGTGGCCGGGCTTACACCTGGAAAAGCGGTGTCGCACCGCATTGGGCCTTGGCAGAAGAACTAGGGCAGCGAGTTTATGGCTTGCGATTCGAAGGTGCGACCGGATATGAACAAGCGGGAAGCGGCCTCTTGTGGGCCGCCATCTGCTGGGCAATCGATCGCGTTGATCCGTTGCCAGCGGATTTATTTGGCACGTTGAACGACCTGCAACAAAGGCCTCTCTTGTCACTGGAAACCTTGTGGGAAATAGGCGAGGTCTACGAGCCTGGGCTGGCGTTGACCCAGTTGTATCATCTCCTACGTTTTATCGAACAGGAATACGGCGCGTCGGCGGTCACACGCTTACTAGGAGCCATCGACTCGGCCAAGTCTATGAGCGAGGCGATTGAAACTGGCCTGGGCGTATCCTTCGCCGAGTTTGACCAGAAGTGGCAGGCGTGGGTGAAGCAGAACTAACCTAGAGCAATTTCCAGGTTCATTTACGGTCTGGAATCGAGGCTTGCCCACACTTGCACCCACTGCGTTGGGCGTAGTGCGGTGTACCCGGCTTCCACTGGAAGCTGGTGGGCCGCTGGCGTAGCCGGAATCCGTAAACCAAATTGGAATTCGTTCCAGTCAATAGCCATATACGAGGATCAACATGCCTGACCTTCACTGGCACGTCGGCGAAGGCGCCGAACGAGAGACGATTGCCAAATCCAACGAGCCGCGTCGTTCGGGCCACCGGTTGGTATTCTTGCTGGTCGTGATGTTGGGTGCGGGTCTGGGTGTAGTGTATCGTTCGCTCCCGGAGCCTCCGCCACACCCTACACCCACGCCTATTTTGCTGCCCACACCAACCCGGCAGGCCATCCCGGCCAAGTTGTTTGACACCATCGATCGCGAAGCACAAGCTCTGGCCGATGGTGACTCTGACACTTACCGTGAGACCGAGGCCGAGTCTGTGCAAGGCGAGATAGAAGCACAGCGTGAAAACTTCACGGCCTGGGGACGACCTGGTGATGACCGTTCGTTGTATGTCATTATTGATTTCGACCTGTTGACAGACACCAGCGCCTGGGCCGACATTCGGCAATTCCGCCAAGGGCGTTACTTTCGTCAAACGCGCTTCTATTATTATGATGGCGAATACTGGTTGCGCGCTCCCACATCAAATTCGACCCTCTGGAGCGGCCGGGAAGAAAGCGTACAGACATCACATTTCAACGTGATCTACGCCGTCGAAGATCGCGCTGTGATCTCATCCACTTTGCGCCAGCTGGAAGAAGACTTTCAAGATTTGTGCCGCGATCTGGGTTGCACCTCGCTTGGACAGGAGCTGACCTTCACCTTGAAATTTGTAGGGACCTCAGTGTTCGACTCTCCTCCATTCGATCTGGCAAAAAACGAGATCCGGTTACCCTCCCCACGACTATTAGGCTTCTTTGAAAGCGGTCAGGCCTATTCCTGGGAGAGCAACTATTCCGGCCATGTTTATTCAGCTTTGTTGGAAGCAATCATCGAAAACATGTATGGCGTCAATAACTTTGATCAGCCTGGGGATGGCCTCTTGTGGGCCATCAGCATTTGGGCGCTCAATCGCGTCGAGCCGCTGCCGGCAGAAACGCTAGACATGTTGCGCGATCCACAGCACAGGCCCCTCTTGGCACTGGAAACCTTGTGGGAGACAGGTAGGAGCGGCGAATCCGGGCTGCCGCTAGACCAGTTGTATCACCTAGTGCGGTTCATCGAGCAGGAGTATGGCGCGTCGGCGGTCACACACTTATTGGAAGCCATCGACTCGGCCCAGTCTATGATCGAGGCGATTGAAAATGGCCTGGGTGTGCCCTTCGCCGAGTTCGATCAGAAGTGGCAGGCCTGGGCGAAACAGAACATACCCGGTCAATAACAATCCGCAAGGAGCAGCATGCCTGACCTTCACTGGCACGTGGGCGAAGGTGCTGAACGACAAACCATTGCCAAGGCAACCGCGAATCGCCGTTCGCGACGCAGCTGGATCGCGATCCTGCTCGTCATCGTATTGGGTGTGGGAGTGGGTACGCTGTATCGCTCGATCCCAGAACCTGCCCCCCGACCTACGCCCACGCCGCACCCCACGCCACGACCCACGCCCACCTATCCACCGGTGCCCGCCAAGCTGTACGCGGCGATCGATCAGGAAGCGCAGGCCCTGGCCGACGGTGATGCAGAAACCTATCTTGCCCTACTCGCTCCCGAAAATGACAGTGGGGGTCAACAACAGCACAGCTCGTTCTACGCCTGGGGCCGCCCGACCGGCGATCGCCCGCTGTACGAGATCATCGATTCCAATCTGCGCACCTCCACCAAAGCCTGGGCTGATATTCGCCAGTTTCGTAACGGCCGCTGGTTTCGCGAGACGCGCTTCTATGTTTGGGAAAAAGACCGCTGGCTGCGCAGCCAGTATCCGGACATCTTCTTCTGGAGCGGTCAAACTGAAACATTCGATACGCTCCACTTCCACGCGGTTTATGCGCTTGAAGATCGCGAGCTAGTCCACTCGCTGGTCAACCAACTGGAAGGGGTCTATCCACAAGTTTGTCGCGACCTGGGATGCGCGGAGGCTGCCGCAGAATTCACTTACACGTTGAAATTCAACGGCACTTCCTCGGACGCGTTGTGGCTTTCCGCGGATACACATGAACTCCACTTTTCCTCGCCACGCGTGACCGGCGTATTTGAAGACAGCCTCCTTGACAGTAGCGGCGCATTCTGGTTCATCACCATCGCTGCAGTACAACGCGCCTACTATGATGCAGCCACACAATGGAACGGCGATGCAGACGGACACATCGTGTTTAACGCCATCATCGGCTGGGCCATGCGACGGCATGGAGATAAGCCTAACGCTCTCCCTTCGATCATTTCCTATCTCAAGTCTCAACCCCTGGTGCCGTGGAAAGATCTGTGGGGCAAAGGATATGTATTTCAGGCCGATTCCAACGTTATCTATCCTGAAGGTGATTTAGTCATTTACTTCGTCGAAGAAGAATATGGCGCACAGTCCATGCCCAAGCTGCTGAAGGCGCTGGGAACGGCGGATTCTTTTGCCGCTTTGATCGAAAAGAGTTTGGGTGTGCCCTTTACCGAATTCGATCAGAAGTGGCAAGCCTGGGTGAAGCAGAATTTATCTAGTCAATAGCAACATACGAGGATCAACATGCCCGACATTCACTGGCACATCGGCGAAGACAAAGACCAAGAAACGATTACACACGCCCCGTCGCCGCGTCGCTCACGCCGCAGGTGGATCGCAATCATGATCGTCGTGGTGTTGGGTGCGGGCTTGGGCGCGCTGTATCGCTCGATTCCTGAATCAGCCCCACGCCCAACTCCCTTGCCCTCGCCTTCGCCGCAACCCACACCGACCCGTCCGGCGGTGCCCGCCAAACTGTACGCCTCGATTGATCGCGAAGCGCAGGCCCTGGCCGACGGGGATGTGGAAACCATCATCGCACTGCGCGGGCCGCAGGACGCGCAATCGATCGAGTGGCTGCGCCGCAATTTGAAAGCCTGGGGCCACCCGACCGACGAGCGCGCGCTGTACGAGATCATCGATTTCAACTTGCGTTCTCCGACCAAAGCCTGGGCCGACGTGCGCCAGTTCCGCAACGGGCGATCGTTCCGTGAGACACGCTTTTATCAATGGGAGAATGAACGCTGGTTGCGCGCCGATTTCGATCCATTCTTCTGGAGCGATCAGCGGGAAACACTCGACTCACCGCATTTTCACGTGATCTACGCCGTCGAAGATCGGGACTTCATTCAGCCGGTGGTCGATCAGCTGGAACAAGTCCGCGGCCGGCTGTGCGCCGATCTGGGCTGCGCAGCCGTGCCGTCAACCACCACCCTGAGTCTCAAATCCGGCG
>JAUQXC010000810.1 GCA_030834825.1 Thermoflexales bacterium | reverse complement strand
CGTCGATAATAAGCTGTGTACGCTTGCAAGACAGGTAATTGCGCCAGCGCTGCACGATCCTGACTGGAGTAACGCGCCCGTAGTTCTTGCTCCAGTGCACTCTTGCGCTGGTCCAATGCTGGATGCGTCGACGGGTTCACGACATCGCGCATCACCAACACCCCAACCTGAGCGTTCGGGAAAGCTGCTTTCCAGCGGTCAGATACTTGCAACCAGGCGACTCCTTTATTCATGTAGCACCGCCGCCTCGGCAGTGGCCACCATGGACGCAGTCCGCCGCAGTCGCAAGATCGCGACGAAGGCCATGAGGTTGAAAACCAAACTGCCGAAGACCAGATAGATCAACGCCTGTGGGCCGCTGCCTTGCAGCACTTGTCCCACCAGCCACGGCAGCATCATGAAGCCTAGGCTGTCGCCCAGCAGGATGAGGCCGCTGACACGCGATGTCAAGCGCACCGATTGCCCGGCCAGCGTAAAACCGCTGGGCCAGACAGGCGCCATGCATAGGCCCAGCACCAAGGCCAGCATCCATACCAGCAAGCTGCTCATGGGAACGATCAATGCGACGAGCAGGATGGACAGGCACCCCGTGAGCGCCGCCACGATCAATTGCGGTGGCTTAAAGCGAGTCGCCAACGGGATGGAGCTCAATCGGCCTAGGGTAAAAGTCAGCCAAAAGCCGGAGGTCAGATACGCGGCCATGGTGGCATCGGCCAGATTGAGCGTGCGGGCGTAGGTATAGATCCAACCGGAAAACGCGATCTCCGCGCCGACATAGAAGAACAGAAAAAGCATCGCCGCGATGACCAGCGGGTAGTTGAGGCGCGTTGTCTCCTCCACGGTGGTCGCCGGGCGCTGGTGCTGCGGATTCTTTTTCAGAGTCAGCATGGCCAGCCCGGCCAGTCCACTCACGCTGGCCAACACCCAAAAGGCAAAGCGATATCCGCCGGGGATCTCAATGACCTGTGCTACCAGAATCGGTGCCAGGAAAGCGCCCAGTCCAAAGAAGAAATGCAGCGCGTTCATGTACGGACTGCTTTTTTCTTTATGTGTCCAGACTAGCAGCGTGTTCGCGCCCGTATTGATGAAGCCGTCCGTGAGGCCTTTGCCGACCACGACGACGAGCAACAGCCACGCGGAGGGCATCACTGGGTACAGCGCGATGAGTGTGGCTGACAACAGCTGCGCGATGCCTAACGCGCGATGGCCTCGGACGCGATCGAATAGGCGGCCGCCCAACAACGTGCCCAGCAAGGCGCCCACCGCACTGGCCGAAAACACCGCACCCAGGTCTCCGACAAGGGTTTGAGTTTGAGCGGCCAGCGAGGGCAGGGTCGGCCCCACCAATCCGACACTCAACCCCAAGCAGACGAAGAATGCATAGTACATGAGCGTCCAGCGCATCCGCTCGGTTTTCAGAAAAGTCATCAGGCGTGAAGTCAAAATGATCTCCTCACAACGATTTCGCGAACCAGACCTTGGCCGACTCCAGCTGAAAGCCGGCCGACCGCGCAGCCGCTTGCATCGCGGTGTTTTCACTGCTCGTGCCTAACACGGCCTCCTGCATGCCGCGCTCGCGCAGCAATTGTAAGCCGGTCAGCAACAAAGCGCGAGCCAGTCCCTGCTTCTGAAAATCGGGGTGCACGCCGATGGGGTCGGTGTAGCCTGCGTTGCGCCCGGTGACAGCGTTCTCTTCGACGGGAATGCCGCACACGCAGAAACCCGCCAGGCGGCCAGCGGGTGCGACGACGACGAGATCGAGCGCGGGTTCGTAATCGGGTACGCTCATCATCGCGCGGCGTTCTTCGATCGTCATGCGATCGGTGCCGAAAGCGGCACGGTGCAAAGCGACCAGTGCTTCTACTTCTGCAAGGCCACAGACCGATCGAATGGAGAAGCCGTCGGGCAACTGCGAGTCGGGAACAGGCTCGCTGAGTGAACGGATAAAGTGCAGCGTGCGCAACGGCTGTGGTTGGAAGCCATGCCGGGTCAACCAGGCGTAGCGCTCGCCATCCGCTTCGCGGCACACCGCATCAAGTGTTACGTCAGCGCCGTCTGCCTGAAGCGCACGCTGAAGACAGGCCACGCCCCACTGCAGGATGGCCTCTTCCAACTCGTTTGAATTGGCGTGTGGATCGTAATCGAACAAGAGATTGTGATAAGCGTCGACCAGCGCAAAGGCCATCAACTGTTCTTGCCGATCGAACCACAAGCGCGTGTTAGCTTGCAGTTCGGGCTGACACAGCAGCTCATGCAGATCGGTTGCGCCGGGATAGTCGCCCACCCAAGCGGCTGGGCGGACCCTGGGCAGGAATTCGATCAGGCGTGTGAGATCGGTCCCGTCAGCATAAAGACGGCTGTTCATGGTAAGCCTCTCACTTGATTGAAGGATTCAATGTTTGGCGTGTGGCCAACACCGTGGCCGAGATGATGCCCGTGGCGAAATCATGATTCAGCCGTTCGATGTCATCACCACCCGATTCGCAATGATAGCCCGGGTAGCGCAGGTAGGCGGTATCGTTGAACATCATGGCCGGGTATCCCGCTTGCCAAAAGGAAGCGTGATCTCCGCCCAGCACGCCGGGCGGCAGGGCACCAGTCGGATCCACTTCCAGGGGCAGAGCCGGGACCTTGGCGATTTGCAACGCAACCAGGAGGTCGTTCGCAATCGCCCCCGATCTTTCGTCGTAGAGCAGGGCGATGAAGTTGCCGCGCAGGTTGCTGTGTTTTACCAGCTCGGTCAGGGCGGGAGCGGCTCGCTCGGCGCCACTGGGCAGCTGTTGTGAATTCGGTTGGTCGCTAGTATACCCGATCATATCATACACCAGCAGGCTGAGGATGTTGGCGTTTTGCTGCCGCGCCTGTTGGGCATACGCTCGTGACCCTCGCATCCCACTTTCTTCATCGTCCCAACAGGCCACCACCAGCGTTCGAGCGTGTTGCTCCCCAGCCAACACGCGGGACGTTTCCAACACGGCGGCCACGCCGCTGCCATCGTCGTCTGCGCCATTGCAGTCGGAGATCGAATCATAGTGGGCCGAGATGATGAAAATTTCGTCTGGCCGCGTCTTGCCCTCCAGACGCCCGACGACGTTGACGCCCGTAGCGAATGCCTGCCGCTCCACGGTATAGCCTGCTTCTTCAAAGCGTTGGGCGCACAAGTCTTGCACGGCTTGATGATGTGCGCTGCCGGGCGGACGCGGCGCTTGCGCGATGAAGGTCAAATCGCTCACGTAACGTTCGCATTCGGGTTGCACGACCGCGGGCGCCGAACAGGCCGTCACAAGCAGTATCAGACTCAGCAGCCAACCTCCAGCACCTTTCATGCGACCTCCATTTTCTTGAGCGACAGGCTGCGGCGCAATTAGCTCTGGCACGCAGGCTTGCGCGCAATCACATGATAATACCGCGCCAACAGTTTGTAAGGATACCGATCCGTCAGAGCGTACTCGAGCTGCTCCAGCTGTTCAAAGACCGCTGGATCAAACTTGTGTTCGTTATCGCCTCAGCCGTTGCGTCAGCGTCTTTCTCGCGTGCTGGCGAGCTTCGCTGCGGGGACTGTGGTGTGCGGCTGATCTGAAAATACTCCTCCCGCCGTCTCCGGCGGGAGCGGTCGCCGAGGACGGCGACCGGAGCGTTTTCATGCTTTGTGGTGAACGCGGATTCATGGTGTCTGAGTAGTTACGACTTTTACGTCTGGCTCAATGCCCGGATCAACCGTCCCAGATCGGATGGTACTTCATAGTGTTCGTCCAGGTAGAGCAGCATTTCCTGTGCAGACTCGGCCACCCGATCGTATCCTTGCAAGAACTGGCGAAGGTGTGCGGGCCACTCGGGATGGCGCTGTTCGAAGCGGCGATCTTTGGAGAAGATGTCGTGCGTGGAATCAGCTTGATCGTACTCGATCAGTTCCAGCAGCAGTGTCAAGGCGTGAACCTGCACGAAGCGCCACGCGGAGAGCTGCTCACCGCGCCGCAGGCGGCACACGCCCACATACAGGCACGTCACGATCTCACCGATGAGCCACTCGCGCGATTCCGGTTTCCAGGGCACAGGTTGTTTTTGGGGAATGCGCCACTGTTCGTCGAACGAAGCCTCTCTCCACACGATGCGGCCCGGCGTGTAAGTGGCCTGTTCCAATTCGTGCAGCTCGAACACAGCGAACTCGGCATAGAGGTCGTCGTCGAACAGGACCTTGTAGCCATCCGGCGTGTTCTTGAACGCGAAGCTGATCGGCCGGACGCGGGATAACCAATCGAGATTGGCGATGAACTCCGGCTTGTAACCGTCTTTCACCACGACGAAGAAATCGAGATCGGAATAGTCGTCCAGCCGATCGAGTTCCACACCCACCGAGCCAAGGCCAATCAACGCCAGGGCCTTGTGCGTAGCGGCAATCGATCTACCAATGTCGTCGAGACGTTGCAGCAGTTGCTGTGGACGAGTGGGGGTCATGTCACCTCGCTCATTTCTGCGCCACGATGGCGAAGAGATCCGGCTGCCGTTCGTCGGGCGCACCCATCAGTGACGGGTAAAACGTGATGTCCGTAAAGCCGGCGATTTGCAGCGCGTACCGGTATTGCTCGTCGGTGTAGGCCTGCGTGCTGCTGGAATGCTGCGTCACTTCGCTTGTCTCCGCAGCGACGATGTAGAAGCGTTCGATGGCGACAGCTTGCACTTCGTCCCAGAAACTTTCGAACAAGACCAGGTGCGGCCGATCGGAGAACAGGCCTTGCTCAAGGGTGTACCACGTCGTGCGTTGATGACCGAGGCGCTGCACCACGTCCCACGTGTGAACCTCCAGGAGGAGGTGGCCGCCTTCGTTCAGCGCGGCATAGGCTTTGCGCAGAATGTGCTGCCAGTCGTCCGGCCGGAAGACATTCGGCTCGCCAAAGACGAACATCGCCAGATCGTAACCGCTGCCGTAGTCGGCGTGACGCACGTCAGCCAGCTGATATTCGCACGCCAGTTGCTGGGCTTGAGCGGTTTCACGCGCGTACTCGATCGAAGCGGGGGAAAAATCGATGCCCACGCAAGTGTGGCCGCGCTGCGCCAGGCGGCTGCTGTACAGGCCGGGGCCGCAGCCCAGATCGAGCACGCGGCTCAATCGGTTGCGCAGCACTTCGCGCTGAATCCAGGCAACATGTTCCTCAATGATGACGGTGCGGCGGCTGGCGGCATCGTGCGTTTGCGAGAGGTGCTCGCGCAGCATGCGCCGGCTAAAGTCAGCATCGTGCCACGGAATCTTGTCGCCCTCGGCCCACGGTTTAGGTGGGGAGGTGCGTTGCAGGATATCGAGCAGGTTCAAGGTTTTGACTCGCTTTCCGTCGAGAGTGACTCAATTTGAATGACTTCCAATTCGTAGGGCAGTGATCCGTAGCGCAGTAGATTAAGCAGGCGATTCGCTTCATCGCGATCGCCTGAACCAAGGGTAATCACGCCTTTGCCTTCAGGTATTGGTGACTGAATGGTCGGACAGGATTGCACCGTGTTGTCGAGCACGATGCACAGATAAGATCCTACAGCTTGTGTGGTGAACTCCTTGAATCTTTGAGCCGCCGCCGTCTCGAGCTCGAAGGCAACTTCCACCTGCTGGGAAGCGCTATTCAATACGACTGCTAAATTATCCGGCACAAGGTCTGCGCCAGTCACGATGGCCGGATAGACTTTGTCGGGTATGGTCCCAACCAATGAATTTGAAGAGATGGTCGGCGTGGGATTTCCCGTCGTGCGCAGAATGATACCTTCAGGATAGGATTCTGTGCCCGTGTCCACAAACTCCAATCGCCCGGCTCTCGGGACGACATCGAGCATTTGCGCCGGATCAGCGAGTGCGGGCAGATCGATCGCCAGCTGGCATGCGTCTTGAATCTGGACCTTGGCATTCGCTACGCCAAGTCCAGAGAGACGTTGTTGAACGATCCCTTGCGTTTTACTCATCAGGCTGATATCGGCATTAGAGGAACACGGTTTGGCTTGCAGCGTCACGCGGGTGGTCAAGCGCGACTCGGTGCTGATACTGCCGGTCAGGCTGTTTGTCAGGTCACACGCGGCGAGCAATAGCAGTGTGCCCACGGCGCTGAGCACAATAAGAATTTGGGGGGCGATCAATTTTGTCGGTTTCATGCAACGCCTTTTACTCTTGAGATAGGTGCCCGGCGAGTAGGCATAGAGAAGCAGGATCGATGAAGGCCGCTTAAACCGAGCGCATGGCGATGAATCTCTCCACGCGATCGAGCACTTCAGCGGGCGTCAGCTCATCGGTTGGGAGGTAGAGATCACAGGCGGTGCGCGCGTGCTGCAAGCGAGCGGATTGTTCGGCGTGCGCGGTGGGTGTCCAATCTGATCGGCCCTGCCGCGCGTTGGCCGTCGCTACATCCGCATCGAGGAAGATCAACACCTGGGGGTAACCGCGCAGCTTCCATAGGTCGCGCACGCCGGAATGTTCCTGCGCCACCACGCGCACCTGCGTGAAGCCACGCGCCAGCAGACGATCGCGCAGAGTGCTTTTGCCCGCCGCGCACGGTCCCACGATGACGATGTAACGGTGATGATAGTCGTCTTCCATCAGTTGTGCATTACGCTGTCAAGGGGAGGAGCCGGTTTTTTGCCCGCTTGGCTTTAATGCGGATGCTTGTGGCCGAATAAACGCTTGATGAAATTTCGACCGCCGTGCCGGTAGGCTCCCGGATGATTGTTTCCGCCGATCCGTCCCAGCGTGTCTAGCGTGGCAAACACCACCAATGTATCGTTTTCTGCAATGACTTCCTCTGAGGCGGGATGCAGGTGCAGCTCATCGTTGGCCTGGTGCATCACGATCGTCAGGTCGAATTGCTGCTCGGCTGTTTCCAGCGTCAGTCCCAGCAGCGGCGAATCACGGGTGATGTTGACCTGGCTGACGTGCAATAGGGTGCCGCCGACATAGAACGAGTAATCGATATGGGCGCGCGTGGCCGCGGCCGCGAATGCGGGAGCCGACAGCGCCGACATGCTAAACGCGGTGTGAATGCCGAAGCCTTTCTCGACTTTGCTGGCCAGCGTTTCGTCAAACATGCGCAGCACCACTTTGATGTCCGGATGCAGTTCACGTGCATCCAAAGCGATGTCGAGATTGGCGAGCTCGTCCTGCGTGCTGCACACGACGGCGCTGGCGCGCTCGATCCCGGCCTTGCGCAACAGCTCACGCTGCCGGGCGTCGCCGATGATCACGGGCACGTCGCGCTCGCGCACGAGCGGGATGAAATATTTGTCCGCCTCGCGCTCGATCGCCACCACCGTCTGGCCGAACTCCAGCAGCTGCAACACAACGCGATAGCCTAATTTGCCCAAGCCGCAGACGATGACATGATCCGAATAGGTCGAAGCCAAGGCCACCTCCCAATCCTGCCCGCGCGCTGATTTGTTGAATAGCTTCACACCCAAATTGGCAGCGCCGGCGCTTAACAACACGATGCCGATGATGGGCATCAAAAAGAGAAACAGCTGCAGATACCAGGGTTCGGGAAAACTCATATTGGCCTGCAGGAAGATCATCTGCAGCACCAGAAAGATGGCTTCCAACACGCCGGGCTTTTCAGGCATGTCGGACAGATCGGCCAGGAACCAGTACAACAGGCCGGCGACGATCAGTGTTCCCAGGAACAGAAGTAGCGGGCGACTGAAAGCGCGCAACAACACGCGCAGATCGCGCCAATTCTTTTTCAACCACTGACGTGGGGTCCGGCGCGGTGTGGTAGTGGACATGTGGCTAAAAAAGCGCCCCCGGTCAGACGAGCCTGCCGGGGGCCGAGGAAATCTCAACCAGCCAGTGCGGCCAAAATCATCACAAAGCCGACGACGCCCAGCACCACGGTGCCGGCGATCATCCCAATCAGTTGCCAGTCCAGGTTGCTTCCGGAGACGCCATTTGTGCGCTGGGCTTTGCGCGGCTTGGGCGCGATGGGTTGTGGTGGCTTGCCCAATGCCGGTGAAACCTTGGGCACTTGCAAGGTATTGCCGCGTTGCGACACGATTGTTTCCGAAGCCGCCGATTTGGGGGCTGACGCCGGTCCCGTGTCCGACAGGGGTGCGGCATTCCGCGGCTCGATCGGCAGGCCCTGGTCGACCACGATCGATTCCCGGGCTGGCGGCGGCGTGATCGGCGGCGTCACAATCGTCACTTGATCAGCAGGCGGGGGCGCATGACCGGTCACCTCTTCCGCTCGCGTAGTCACTTCTGCAACCGTCTCGACTAACGGCTTGACCGGTTCGGCTTTAGGCTCAACGGGTTTAGGCGCAGGCTCGGGGGCGGGTGTAACCTCGATGAGCGGGCGAACTTCCGGCGCGGGTTTGGGTTTGTGCTTGTCGATCAAGCCCAGCGCCTCGGCGCAAGCCTGACAGACCATGGCGCTGCCTGGTCCTTTGCGTGGGACGGCGTGCGCCGCGCAAACATAGCGCCCACAATTGTTGCTGCACATGATGCTGGCCGGGCGCGGATTATCCGGATCGCACAGGGCACAGACAAACGCAGCGGTGACTCGTGACATGATCAAACTCCTTTTACAACGGCATGCTCACATTTAACCAGCGGGTATCGTCGCCTTGATCGCGCGCGCGGATGGTCAACACCAGAATGCTGATGTCGTCTGCCGGGCGTCGATCGTCGGCTTGCAAGGCCCGTTGCAACAAGGCTTGCGCGAGGTCCTGGGCGTTTAACTGCCGCCCGATCAGCTCACACACCAAGTCCGGCACGTTCAGTGGTTGGCCTTTACGCTCACCCGCGGCGGTGAGTCCGTCGGTAAATATTACCACAGTTGTTCCCGGCGCGAGGGGCAACTCGTGAATGACGGGCTTGGTGCCGCGCTGCACGCCCACGGGCTGTGACGGCTCGTCGAACAGCCGGATGCCAGCGGGCAGGCTGACGATGGCCGGGCAGTGATTGTTGCGTGACAGCACCAGCGAGCGCGATTCCAGATCGACCGAGACGATGTTGAGCGTGGCCGAGACCTTGCCTGCGCGGTGGGTGTACAGGTAATCGTGGGCCGCACGCGCCGCGGCTCCATCACGGACTCCTTCGGCCAGCAGCGCCACGGCCTTGCGCGCCACGAGGTTACTGATGGCCTTGGCGCTCTTGCCTGAGCGCTGGCCGTCCACGACGACGAACGACACGCCCCCGCCGGGGCGCTCGATCATCTCGATCGTATCGCCGCTTTCCGGCGTGGCATATTTGCGAGTCTTGGCAACGGCAACGTCTAAATGCATACAAATTCACTGGACACGGATTTAATGGATTATACGGATGGTCGCGGATTCGGATTGGGTTGATGCCAGGCTAATGAACCTTTGCGGTCATTGTCAAAGATTTTACGACGATGCTCTGGCTTCTCGCCAAAATTGAGAAGCAAGCCGACCTCAAGTGGTGTGGCTTTGAGGTAGTTCAGCAACTGGGCCTCGTGATCAGCGGTTAACGTGCGCACTGCCTTGAGTTCCAGCATGACCACATCGTTGACGACAGCATCGGCCACATACTCGCCCACTACTACCCCTTCGTAGTAAACCGTGAGATTCAACTGTTTGTCGACCTTTAGCCCCGACTTCCTCAACTCAATGGTTAACGCGTTCTCGTACACTCGTTCGGCAAAGCCGTATCCCAGCGTGTTGTAGACTTTGAAGAACGCTTTCAACACCTTGTCGGTAATATCGGCATGTTTGCCGCTGAATGCCTGGTTGCGTTCCATCGATCTTTTTCCTGAAAAGGTTTAAGAATCCGTGTTCATCCTTTCAATCCGTGTCCCAAAAATTTCTTTACGCTCCGTGAATCTGTGCAGTGCTTGCTCATTCACAGTGACGCCCAGACCCGGCGTGGTGGGCACGCTCAAGGTCGAATCGGGATTCAGGACGAACAGCGGCTCGGCGATGTCCTCCGTGTAATAGCGCTTGCTGGCGCTGATGTCGCCGGGTAGGGTGAAGTTGGGCAGCGAGGCCAGCGCCACATTCCCGGCGCGGCCGATGCCGGTCTCCAACATGCCCCCACACCAGACGGGAATGTCATGGACCTGGCACAGATCGTGAATGCGCCGCGACTCGGTAAAGCCGCTGACGCGCGCCGGCTTGATATTGATCACCCGGCAAGCTTTTAGTTCGAGCGCGAGCGCGGCATGGCCCAGCGAATGAATCGACTCGTCGAGACAGACGGACGTCTTCAGCAATGGCTGAAGTTGGGAATGCTCATAGATGTCGTCCCAGCCAAACGGCTGCTCGATGAGCAGCAGGCCGTACTCATCCATTGCTTCAAAGAGCGGCGCGTCCGGCAAGTGATAGGCCGAATTTGCATCCACCTGCAGGAGCAGCTGTGGAAACCTCTCCCGCACGCGCTTGACGATCTCCAGATCATAACCGGGCTTGATCTTGATCTTGATGCGCCCATAGCCCTGCGCCAGGTAATCTTCGATCTTGGCGATCAATGCATCGGCAGAAGCCTGAATGCCGATACTCACTCCCACGGCCACTCGATCACGAGTGCCCCCCAGCGCCTTGGATAGCGAGAGGGCCTGCTGTTGCGCCACGATATCCCACAGCGCCGCCTCCAAACCGTGCCGTGCCATGTTGTGCCCGCGCAACCGCTCACCCAGATGGCAGGTGGCGGCAAGATCGATCGGTTGGCCGAGCGAACGCGGGATCAGGAAATCTTTCAGCGCGTGCCACACCGTCGTCGTCGTTTCGTACGAATAGCCAAAGGTCCGTTCGGCGGGACACTCACCCCAACCGGTGAGACCGTCGGCTTCGACGCGCACGATGACGCACTGCCGATCGTGCTCGATGCCGAATGATGTCTCAAAGGGCGCGACGAGGCGCAGGTTGACGAGATAAAGGGTGATGCGATCGATGGACATCGTAACTTCCTAACACAGAAAGAGTCTTGATAGCCAAACGGGCGAATTTCCCCTGTCCCACCCTCGCCAAGAACAACCAGCCAGCACATGGTAGTAACAATGCAGTGTCAGTGATACGCTTGTGACAATACTGGGCACGCGGTGTAAAGATTCGGTGCCAGGCCCGGCCACCGGCCATTTTACAGATGGAGGTGGTGTGTGCTCGCTCTGGCTGCTTTTGGTTACCGACTCAACTTCATGCGCTGAGTTCGATTTGCCAGTTGGCCTCTTGAATCTGGGTGTCCAGCTCACGGTGCTGCTTAGCCAGATCATCGATCTGGTGTTGCAAGGCGCGGACGTCGATGGTGCTGTAATACTTCACTTCGGAGCGAGTAAACCGATCGACCCGGCTGGTCGCCGCTTCGTTCAACCCGGTCAGGGCCGTGCGCCGCAAGATCAGCAGGTCACGGTCGGCCAGCAAGTCGGCCAGAGTGCGCCCGTCGCTGAACACAGCTGCGGCATTGGTCTTGTTGATTTGTTTGATCAGGCCGGCCAGCTGCTGGAACGTCCGCTCGAGTTCCTGTAAGAGCTCGGCCGGATCTTCAGGCGGCTTTTCATCTTCCTGCACCCGGGCGCTGCGGGCCAGCCGTGACTTGAGCTGCTCAATGCGCTTCTGGGCGTCGGCACGTAGGATCAAAGCTTCGGCCAGTTTCATCGTATCGCTCCTTATTAAACGTTCAACCCGCTTTCACTGGATTCAATCTGCTGCATCACATAGAAACTGCGCCACGGCGCTTCCGGCGTACGCACGTAATCGAGCACAGTGAAGCCCGAAGCAAAAGCCGCCTCACAGATCGATCGCAGGTGCAGCCGCCACGCCACGGCGAGCGGCTGATCGGCCTGGCGGATGGCCTGAAAATCCGCCGGGAATTCCACCAGAAACCGATTGGGCGGAAACAGCCCGATCGGATCCTGGCACACCGGGAAACCGCGATCGTCCCAGCGCGCGGGATTGATAATGGGCGCCTCGACTTCCAAATAGTGATGCAGTTGCAACGGCGGACGCTTGCGGTTGAGGCGGGTTTCGATCCGGCGTGAGGCAATCCACCAATCCACCTGGAACCGATCGGTCGCGAGGCCCCGATTGAGCTCGTCGCGCAGTTCGCCGTAATAATCACGGAGGTAGGTATTGCACACCGCGCCGAGCTTGGCGATGTTCAGCTGGGCGTTCCGGCTTTCCAGCGGATCATACGTCCACGTGATCAGGCGCACGCCTTGATTGAGCACCGCTTCACGCTGGGCGGCTTTGAGCGCATAACCCACACCGCGATCTTGCCAGCCGGGCAGTACGCCCAGCATATGCGAGCAGTGCTTGAGCTTGACCGTGGCCGGGGCTTCCATCCCGTAGCGCTGGCTGGTCCCCAGGAAGCCTAACACAAACCCGATCAGCTGATCCTGGACAAACGCGCCCAAGGCCACACCGCCGTTTTTGGCGATGGTCAACATGATGTGCAGCGGCGCAACGTCGAGGTCGTCGCTGTTCCACGCAGCGCGCTGCACGTCTTCCGCCGCATGAAAGTCGGTCAGGGTTTTGAGCGGGCGAATGTCGAAGTCGGGCATGGCCAATGCTCTAGTGCAGATAGTTCAGCGCGTTGGCCATGCGCACCGGCGTGAAGCCAAAGTGAAACGAGACTGCGTCCAGATTCGTCGTGCGATCGATGGATAATAGATCCAGCTGTGTGTTGCCGTAGAGCGTGCGTCCGCCAATGAGACTGCGGATGGAATTCGACCAGCGGAGGGCTGAGGCCGGGCGCAGGTAACGCTTGCGACGCCCGTGGCCCGTGGCCTGCATGATGATACTGACCATTTCGTCATACGTCATCTGCTGCGGCCCGCCGATGGTGAATAGCTTGCGGCTGGTTTTGTCGTTGGCGATGCAGGCCAGAATGCATTGCGCCAGATCGTTGACGAACAGCGGCTGCAGGCGCGCCCGGCCATCGCCCGGAATGGGAAAGAAGAATGGAAAGCGGCGCAGGGTCAGGGCGATGGTCTCAGTCCAGTCGTCGCCTGGACCGTACACCCCCGATGATTCCAGGATGGTGTAGTCCAGTCCGCTGGCTTCGATGATGTCGTCCATCTGGGCTTTGACGCGCATGTAGGGAAACGCGGAGTGGGTATGAGCGGCGATGGAGCCGACGGTGATCAAGCGCTTGACCCCCACTTCGTGCATGGCCTCAATGAGGTTGCGTGTACCCCGCAGATTGGCCGATTCGAATGTATCCCGCTCGGTCTCTTCCCAAATGCCCGCCAGATGCACGACGTGCGTGGCGTGATAGAGCGCCACGCGCAGCGCCGGCAGGTCTTCCAGGTCGCCTGCGACGATGTGAATCTTCACGCCCGGCGCGAAGCTACGCTCACGCGGCGAGGGGCGAATCAAACCGCAGACGGGATACTGTGCTTCGACTAATTGTTTGACAAGATGTTGTCCGATGAAGCCGGTCGCGCCAGTGACGAGAATCATGAGTGGGATCCATGAGGCTGCAAGTCGAACTGGATTATATCACGGGCGGGGCATTCACTGCTCAATAGAACATCTCGATCGGCCAGCCGCGCTGACGGGCCAGGCGGCGCAAGCGCGCATCAGGATTCACGGCGACGGGGTGCCCCACCGCTTCGAGCAGCGGTCGATCGCTGTGGCTGTCGGTGTATAAATAAGCAGCGGCCAGGGACGCGCCGTGCTCGGCGGCGTAGCGCTGCGCCCAAACCACTTTGCCCAAGCCGTAACAGGGCGGATCGACGACCAGGCCGGTCAGTTCATCGTCGTGATCGATCAAGCGCGTGCACAGAAAATCCACGTGCAGATGTTCAGCCACAGGCTGCACGGACAACTGGGTTGAAGCGGAGATCAGCACGATGCGATGATCCTGCCGCCGGTGAAAGTTGATCTTTTCCAGGGCGCGTGGCGCCAGGTGAGCTTTCAGCATCTGTTCGAACCACACGTACGATTCCGCCATCATGCGCGACGCACTTTGATGCTCGGCGTACGACAGCAATTTGGGCACGGCGCGGTTGATGTCGATGGCCGAGACTTTATAGAGCAGCGTCCACCACGCAATGCGCAGCAGCACCCGGCGTCCAATGCGTTTTTGCTGCCGCAGATACTTCACGTACAGCAAGCCCGAACTGGCATCGAGCGTGGTGTAGTCCATGTCGAAGAACGCGATGACGGGTGGCATGGCTTAACGTGGCAAGGTTAGTTGGCCGATCACCGCCAGGCCGATGGCGACGAGCGCGAAGCTGCCCAGGTAAATGGCGAATTGCACTTGATGCCGCTTTCGATCGGGAGCAGCTGCGAACCGGCGGCCAAGGTGCGCGATCACGACAGCGGGGATCATGATGAGCAGATGAAGCCACGGCACGGTTTGCTGCAGAATCAGCGCCGCCAGCACCAGCAGCACGCCGACCAGCAATTGCAGATCGAGCAGGGCGGCGTAGGCGCGACTGACGCCCAGATCGAGGCGCGCAAAGCGCGCGCTCACGCTGAGCATGCTGACAAACGATCGAGCCGCGCCGAACAGTGCCAGCGAGAGAATCAACCAGCGCATCACGCTGTGAAGGTAGATCAAGGTCGCTTGAATCTGTGCCATGAGGTATGCCTCGCTCGAGATAGACGCCATGCTACCACGCACACTCAGCATGTCAAGTGGCGCAATGGCTTTAGGCTCGGTACGAAAGGTCCAATCTCGAGATCACTATTTCCCGTGCAGTTGAACTTTGGCTGAGCAATGTTTAAATTTTTTTGATTTCGCCCTGATTTCCACCACGTGGTCAACCCAGTCTTGCAGTTGGGACCATACGATTCTTTCTTAGGCGCGCTAGTAGTTGCCTGCCACTGAGATCGAACCTATAATGGATGCTAACAGTGACCTGACCTGAGACGTGGATTCCTCTGCACAACAGCCATGCCCAACAATCCTGACCCAGAACCTGCAACACAGGTCGTATCTGGCGCTGCCATTAACAGTAACAACGTCAGTGGCGGCGTAAATGTTGATGGGCAGCAAGTCACCATCGGTGGCGATGTTGTCGGGCGTGATAAGATTGTCTCGACCACATACGGTTACACCGTCGAGCAGGTCAGTACGCTCCTCACGCAGATCAGCAGCACTTTCCAGCCTAAGCCTTTCGATGGGCACTGCCCCTACCTGGGTCTCGATGCCTTCTCCGAAGACGACGCCGACCGCTTCTTTGGCCGCGAGACGTTGGTGAGCGAACTCGTCGTGCGGGTTAAGGAGTCGCGCTTTGTGGTGATTGCCGGGCCATCGGGCAGTGGTAAATCTTCACTGGTGCGGGCGGGATTGATTCACACGCTGAAGCAAAGCGCACTCCCCAGTAGCGACCGCTGGCTGTATGCCACCCTCACGCCGAGCCGCGATCCGATCGAGTCGCTGGCGCTGGCGCTGGCGCGCATGGCGAAATCACCGGATGCCGGCGACTACGTCCGGGCTCATAAGACCGAAGCAGGCGCGCTGCATAAATTCGCCGAATCCGTCTTGAGCGAACGTCAGGATCAACGCGCCGTGATCTTTGTCGATCAGTTCGAGGAAGTCTTCACGCAAGTTTCAAAAGAAGATGAGCGTGTCGCTTTTCTAGATATGCTGACTCACGCCGCAACACGTGAAAACGGGCGCGTGACCGTGCTGTTTGCCATGCGTTCGGACTTCGTGTCGAACTGTGCGACGTATCCGCCGTTGAATGCGCTGCTCAATCAACAATTCATCCAGGTCGGCGCGATGCAGCGTGATGAGCTAGTGAGCGCTATTGCGCGTCCGGCGCTGCACGTTGGACTGCGCATTGATCCCGACCTCGTCGCACAGATTGTCAACGACATGCAGGACGAGCCGGGTGCGCTGCCGTTGATGCAGTTCGCGTTGAAGGACTTATTTGACGCGCAGCAGGCCAAGGGTGGCGTGATCGCACTGACCCTGACCGATTATCTGGCGCGGGGTGGATTGCGGAAAGCCCTAGAACGTCACGCTGATGCAGCCTTTGCCAGGTTGAGTGAAAGCGAGCAACAACTGGCACACACGATCTTCAGTGGCCTGATTGAGATTGGGCGCGGAACACAGGATACTCGACGCACGACGGCCTTTAACGAACTGGTGCCGATGAATGTGTCGGCCGTTCAGGTTGAGGCGGTGATCCAGAAATTGGCCGACGCCCGCCTGATCACGACCGGTGAACAGGGCGACAAGGATACTGTGACGATCTCACACGAACGCTTGATCGGCGCATGGCCCTGGCTGCAGCGGCTCGTCAATGAAAACCGCGAGGTCATTGCACTGCAAAATCAGATCGCCGAAGACGCGCAAGAATGGGCTGATAACCAACGCGAAACGAGTTACCTGTACGCGGGGGCACGGCTCGTCACGGCGCAAGAACAGTTGGGCGCGAAGAAGATCGTGTTGAGCGGGCTGGCGCACGCTTTTGTCATCGCGAGTGTCGCAGCGGAAGAGGCTGAGCGGCAACAGGAAGAAGCACGCCGACAGAAGGAGCTCGACGACGCACGCCGGTTGGCCGAATCAGAAAAACAGCGGGCAGAAGAGCAGGCGCGCTCGGCGGCTAGGTTGCGGCGCCGCGCCGTGTATCTGATCGGCGCCCTGGGTATTGCCTTGGGGCTGGGTTTACTGGCGGGCGTGTTTGGTGTGCAGTCGAGCCAGAATGCGGACGCGGCCAATCGCAATGCGGCCACAGCCGAGGCGGCCAGTACGTTGGCGGTGGCTAACGCCAGTACCGCACAAGCGGCCAGGGCTCAGGCATTGATGGAAGCAAATATCCGGGCGACGGCCGAAAGCAATGCGAATCAACAGCGCGATGAAGCACGGCGGCAGGCGCAAATTGCCTTGTCCCGTCAGTTGGCATCGCAATCTATTTCCAAGATAGATACCAAGTTTGATCTGGCCTTACTGCTCGCCGTCGAATCTACAAGGGCGGCTGATACTTTTGAGGCGCGTAACACCCTTATCACTGAACTCGAAAGTCATGCGGGGCTCATCTCTCTTGTGCGCGGTCATCGCAATTGGGTGGAGAGCGTTGCTTTCAGCCCAGATAGCAAGCTGCTGGCTACGGGTAGTGGTGACAATACGATCATTCTATGGGATGTGTCAGATCCCGCGTCACCCGTTCAGTTAGGTGCGCCCCTCAACGGTCACACTGCCTGGGTGAATAGCGTGGCCTTCAGCCCGGATGGCAAGCTGCTGGCCTCGGGGAGTGATGACAAGACCATCATCCTGTGGGACGTCTCGGATCCCGCGTCGCCCGTTCAGCTAGGTGCGCCCCTCAGTGGTCACACTGATTGGGTGAATAGCGTGGTCTTCAGCCCGGATGGCAAGCTGCTGGCCTCGGGGAGTGATGACAAGACCATCATCCTGTGGGACGTCTCGGATCCCGCGTCGCCCGTTCAGTCGGGCGTGCCGCTAGACGGTCATACCGATCGAGTAAATAGCGTGGCCTTCAGCCATGATGGTAAGCTGCTGGCCTCGGGGAGTGATGACAAGACCATCATCCTGTGGGATGTCTCAAATCCCGCGTCACCGATTCAGTTAGGTGCGCCCCTCAGCGGTCACACTGACTGGGTCAAAAGTGTAGCCTTTGGCCCACAGGGCTGGATGCTGGCCTCAAGTAGTTGCGGAAAGCGAGATGTTAATACGCTGTGCGTTCAAGGTGAAATAATGCTGTGGGGAATCTCGAATCCGCAGAGGCCGGTTGGATTACACTTACTCACTGGTCATACTGGTTGGGTGGATAGCATTGCCTTCAGTCCCGACGGCAATACGCTGGCCTCGGGTAGTGATGACGAGACCATGATCTTGTGGGATGTGTTGGTCCCACAAGCGGCAGAGGCGTTAGGCACACCGCTCAAGGGTCACAACAACGGGGTATTGAGCGTAGCCTTCAGCCCAGATGGGAAGATGGTGGCCTCTGGCAGTTGTGGGGAGCGTGCTCCTGATAATGGTTGCATTCAAGGTGGGATCATTTTGTGGGCTGCCTCGAATCCGCCGTCGGCGCTTCAATTGAGTATGCCATTTAACAGTGATAACAAAGCGGTGTCGAGCGTAGCGTTCAGCCCGGATGGTCAGACGCTGGCCTCGGGCAATGGCGACGCGACGATCAGTCTGTGGGATGTGTCGAATCCAAAGTTGCCGGTTCAATGGGGGCCGTCACTCAGCGGTCATAGCGGTAGAGTATGGCATATGGCCTTCAGCTCGGATGGCAAAACGCTGACCTCAAGCAGTTGCAAGAAGGTCGATACAGCTACGAGCTGCACCCAAGGCGAAATCATTCGCTGGGATGTATCGAACCCGAAGTCGCCGCTTCAGTTAAGCGCGCCACTCAGTGGTCAGATCGATGATTTGAGTTTGACGGCCATTGGTCCAGATGGCAAGACGCTAGCCTCGGGTAATGACGATGGAACGATCTTCTTGTGGGATATATCGATTCCGAAGTTGCCACTTCTGTTAGATACGCTGCGACTAACCCACTTAAACGAGACGAATAGTGAAACTTGGAACCCGGTGAATAGTGTGGCCTTTAGCCCAGATGGCAAGCTGCTAGCCTCGGGGCGTGACGACAAGACGATCGTCCTGTGGGATGTTGATCTACTTTCATGGCAAGAGCGTGCCTGCCAGATGGCGCAGCGTAATCTCTCACCAGAGGAATGGACGCAGTATTTGGGGGATCGTGGCGAACCGTACCGCAAGACGTGCGAACAGTGGCCGCTGGAACCACAGGCGACGCCTACTCCAACACCGTGAAGTAGCATTGAGGCCAGAAGATTACCCCGCCACCCCATATACACTTCTTCCTGCCCCGTAGTACGAATCATACACATGCTGATAGACGGCCTCGCACTTGACGTTGTACTCTTCGTCGGAGTATTTCTGCGGCAGGTTTTCCAGCACTTCTTGAAAGGCGACGAGCACGGCGGCGCGGGTCTGCTGCCGGCTGCGCCATTCGAGCACGAGGCGTTCGGCTTTCAGGGTGTCGAGGAGTTGCTGTGCGAGGCTCTTCACCTGCTCACGTTCCTGCTTGGTGAGTTTGGGGCTGGGCCGCGTGAGGATGTCGAAGATCGCCAACTGCTCGTCGTCCAACTGCTCGCGGATGCCGCGCCGTTCTTCTTCGTTCAGTTGCTTCGCAAAGTCAACGAGTTGGGCAAACAGCGCTTCGCATTGGTGGCGCCCGCATTGTAGTCGGCGATCATCTTCTGGAAGGCGTCGTAGAAGTCCATGCGGCTGCGATTGCGCGGCACCAGGCGATCGAGGCTGCGGCGGATCATGGCGCGCAGTTGCTCGATTTCGATGTGTTGATGGCCCTGCTTGAAACGCCGTTGAATAGCCTCGAAATCGATCTGGCGCAGATCGACCGGGCGCGCACCGTCGATGGTCCAGCGCGCATACGAGGCTGCGATGGAACCATCGAGGCGCAGTTCGATATCGCGCACGGCCTGCGCGATGCCGCTCGCTTCGGTCTCGATCTCATCTTCGTCGCCACTGTTCGATCGGACTTGCTGCGCCAACACGTCGAGCAGCGAGCGCGCGGGGTTGAACTCGTGCGCGAGCGGGTCGGGGAGCACGGCGCGATACAGGCGATTGATCAGATAGGCGTGGGTCAGGAATTTCTGGCGGGTGCTGTCGTTGATGAGAATGGCGTTCACCGCATCATCGCGCAGGCGAATCCGCTCGTAACCCTCCGCGGCCTGAATCGCGTCGAGATCGATCGAGAGGGAGGCACAGAACGATTGGGCGTCTAAGAGCGCCTGCCACAGTTGGCTGATCAGCGCCGCTTTCGGTTCGACCGGCAAATCGCCTTGCGCAATCCCGCCGCCTGACGCCGTTCCATATATGGCTAACGACTGCTGCAAGTTGCGGAAGATGCCGATGTAGTCCACGATCAGGCCGTTGACCTTGTCGGCAAAGACGCGATTGGCGCGCGCGATGGTCTGCATCAGTGTGTGATTGCGCATGGGCTTGTCGAGGTAGAGCGTGGAGCAGGCCGGCGCGTCGAAGCCCGTCATCCACATGGCGCACACAAACACCAGCCGCAACGGATCGGCGGGGCCTTTGAATTTCTCTTCGAGGTTTTCCCTGTTCAGGCGTAGGCGATGCGGGCGGATGTCTGCCCCTTTGGCGCGCAGGTCGGCTTCTTCATTCTGCGCGGGCGAGACGATGACGGCCATGTCGGTGTCTCGCAGGTAGGCGAGCTGCTCTTCGATGAAGGCGCGATCGGTTGGCGCGCACGTCTCCAGTTCAGCCTGCCAGGTGGCCAGTTGAATCTTCCAGTATTTTTGGACGCGATCGTACATCTTGACGGCCATCGACAAGGCGACGGCGACCACCATGGCCTTGCCTTTGTGGCCGCGCCCCAGAGAATGCGTCACCAAATCTTCGGCGATCTTGTCGAGGCGATCATCACGCGTGATGACGTGATATTCGCGGGCGAACTCCCGCTCGACGGCATCTTCCGCCCGATCGAGCACGTCGGTAATCTGGACGTTGAGGTTGACGTTGGTCAATTCCACTTCGGGGATGCGATTCTCGTAATACAGCGGCACCGTGGCATGGTCTTCGATCGACTGGCGGAAGTTGTAGATGCTGACGTAGTCGCCAAAGACCTCGCGCGTTCGTTCTTCACCCGCGATGAGGGGCGTGCCCGTGAAGGCGATGTAGGCCGCGCCGGGCAGGCCGATTTGTAATTTCTTCATCAATCACGTCATACCTACAAACTATTCATGACCTGGCAGCCCAGCCTTCGGATTCGAAGAAAGGTAATGCCGCAGATTTCGGGTTCTCCAGGTCTACGATGAGCGCCGCCACGCCGACCTCACCTTTGTAGAGGCTGTTTTCGAATCCCTTTTCGTCTTCCGATTGGAAGGTCCGAATATTGACAGCGGCTTGGTTGGCGAGCGCGACCGCTCGCCGCAGCCACACATCCTCACTGGTGTACTTGTACCAATGGAGTAAGGCATACGCACGTCCCGTCAGTCCGCAGCATAGACTGCCAATCTGCGACGCATCCTCCCAGCAATTCCAGACTGCTTTTTCTGCGAGGCCGCGATAGGCAGAATCGCCCATTAATTGATGAGCTAGCACCCACAGGAAGACATAGCCGGCGCTGCCATTGCACCAGCCCGGCATATAAAGGTTCGACTGATCTAATTGCCAAGGCCAGCAGACACCACGTCCGATTGGTTCAGCCAAGGCGCCCAACTCGTGCAGCCGTTCCTGTGTGTGGACTGGCAATGTTGCGCCTGTGACTGAGCACCATCGCAGCGTTGCGTAGAGTATGCCGCCCCAACCGTGTGCGATGCCTAAATTGGTCAGCTCACATGCCTCTCGAATCGGCGCATAACTATCGAGGATCTCCCAGACGCTTGCCATTATTGAATTGCCCAAGGCAAACACGCCGACACGCTCCGCCACATCTCGATCAGACAAAGCTTCGCAGAGCAACGCGCCTGCGACCAATATGCCTGATTTCCCTAGCGTGATGTCCAGTCCTTCGCACGGTTGGTCGGCGGCTGCGACGAACTGGTGAGCCGCGACCTCCTGGGCCATGCGGTCGCCCCGCGCCTGTGCGATCAGCGCTTGTGTGATAAACACGCCGGTCGGAGTGTGGTAGGGCGAGATGCGTCCCACCGTCTCCGGGCCGAGCTCGACATCCGGATTGTAGAAGCCGGCGTCATCCCCAACGCTGCGCGCTGCGCGTGTCGCCCAGACGTCGGCCAGCGCCAGCAGCGTGGAGTCGCCCCGGATGCAAGCGGCCCGATAAACCACATATGCAATGCCGGCCGCGCCCATGTTGATTGAAGCGGTCGGCGGCTTAGGCAGGCCGTTGATGAACACAGAGCCGTTCAACGCAACTCGCACCAGGACATCGACCAGGAGCACCTCCGCGGTTGAATCCACTTGTGGCGGCTCGTCGGTTGTTGTCGCACCATTCTTGAGTGAATTCGCCACCGCCTTGAACGCGTCCGCGAAGGCGGCCACGTCCGCGTAGCGATCCGCCGGATCCTTGCTCAGCGCACAAGCCAGCACTTGCTCCACAGTCGGCCACGCTTCCAGTCCCTGGCGAACAAACGACAAGGGCGCGTCCTCTGCAATCTGCCGCAGCATTTCATCCTGTTCGAGAGAGAAGTCGAGATAATACAGGCCGGTCAGCAGATGATATAGGAGCACAGCCAGACCGTATTGCTCTCCCGCTAGGGAGGCGGGAAGAGGTGGTTTTCCCGCCCGGGCTGCCTCGGCATACTCTGGTTCATAGAAGAAGGCAACGCCGCCCCGGTACGGTTCTTTGAGGTCACTAGCTAAATCGGGCACTCGCGCCAGGCCAAAATCAATCAGTCGCACTCTGCCGTCGCCGCCTATCAGGATATTGTTGGGATGGATGTCGCCGTGGATAACCCCATGTGCGTGCAGGTCGGCATATGCATTCAGTATGCTTTCACATAGGTTCAATTGCACAAGACGCGAGTGCGGCGTGACCTCCTGCCGCAGCTCCGCCGCGGCCATATCGGCCGACACGCCCTCGCACCAATCCATAGCAAGGTAGGTGCGTTCCTGGTACTCTCCAGTCGCCACCACCGCGGGAGAAAAGGTACCGTCCAGCAGGCGCAGGATCGCTGCCTCGCGGGCCAGCATATGCGCGATGCTTGGCCCGACTTCCGGCCGGGCGATCTTGAGTGCAGCCGTTGTATTGTCCTTCGTGCGCACTTGATACAGCTCGACATCCTCAAGAACATGGATAGGGCGGACCACGGTGAAGCCATCAACCTGATCACCAGCATGTAATGTCAGCTCCACCTGCTCGGCAGCTGTTGAATCCGCAGGAACCAACAATCCCGCGTTAATCAACT
>JAUQXC010000809.1 GCA_030834825.1 Thermoflexales bacterium | reverse complement strand
GCATGGAAACGTTGTCGCTGCTTACTCAGCATTTTGTGCGTCCGGCTAATTTTCGCATGGAACCTCGTAATCTTGAACGCGATCGGCCGCTGGTGGTGCGGGTGTTGTTCGATCGTGAGGTAGCCCGTTGGGTGCGCGAGTCTCGTAATTTCTTTGTCGTACAGGAGGAAGACACGCCCGAAGGATTGCTGGTCACGCTGCGTGTGCGTGAGGCCGATGAGATTATGCCGTGGTTGTTGGGCTGGGGCGGCCGGGTGCGGGCGCTGGAACCCGACGCGGTGCGCCAGCGCCTAATGGAGGCCGGGCAGGCCATCCTCAAAAAGAATTCGCCCGTCTCAAAACGCTACTGACATACTGTTGTCACACCTCCCCGGTATGATGAGTGTAGTTTCAAAAATTCAATCCAGGAGATTAAAAATGGACTACACTCTGGCTATCACCATTTTGCGCGTGCAGGATCTGGCCAAGGAACGGCGTTTCTACCATGAGACGCTGGGCTTCCCCATCGACGAGGCGCAAAGCGATCCGCATTTTGTGATGTTGAAGACGACCGGCCCGGCGTGGCTGGCGCTGGAAGATGTTTCGAATCAACCGGAGAAGGCTGCCCCGGCGGGCAGCGTGGAGATCGGCTTGATCGTCGACGATGTCGATCGGGTCTGGCAGGAGTGGAAGGCAAAGGGCGTGAACCCACTGACGCAACCGGCTGATTTACCTTTCGGCCGTGCGTTTGATGCGTGCGATCCCGAAGGACACTGCTTGACGGTGTTCAAGCCGCCGGCGGCGTAGAGAGATGATCTTCCACAAAGCGAATCATTCTGGGAGACTGTTTTAAAACCCGTAGATCAAGCATCCCTACACTTGCACCGCATTGCGTGCAACGCAAGTGCAGGTGTGGGGATGCGTCAATTACGGAGTTTCTGAGACGCAGGTTTTTGCGCCGAAGCGCCTCTGGCCTCAATGCGCTGTGTTATCGATCGGCCTAGAGATTCTGAGCGAGCCTATCAGGCTCGCTCAGAATGGCTCGGCTTGAGGAGTCCATTGCGCACGGACAGCGTTTCATCACCACGGTAGTTGTTGCCGGTCACGGAAGAACCCTCCGTGTGGTCCGCCATCAGGCAAGGTGGCCAACCAGACAATTCCTTGTGCACCTTCCTCGGCAGAACGGGGTGCGTCGGGACTTCCCATTTCAGTGCGTACCCAACCAGGGCACCCGGCATTGATCAGCACATTGGTGCCTCTGACACTGTCTGCCAACATCAATGTCAGACCATTCAACGCAATTTTGGACAAGCGATAAGCCGTCATATCGTTGACCATATTTTCGATCTGACCGGCACCCGATGATACATTGACCACGCGCCCATAGTTGCCTTGTATCATCAGCGGGATAAACATCTGGCACAGCCGCAAAGGGCCATACACATTGGTTGCCATTGTGATGCGATAAATCTCCACCGGAGTTTGAATTACCCGACCACATTGGTCCAGCAGCACTGCCGCGTTATTGACCAATATATCTGCGGCGCCATATTCGTCCAGCACAAAGTTATAGAGTTTGTGGACGCTCTCGGCATCCATCACATCAAGCTGGTGATAGATCAGCTCACCTGCCAGCTGGGTTCCCAGCGCTTGTTTTAATTCATTGACCGTCAGTTGTCCTTTAGATTCATCGCGGCTGGTGAGAATGGTTCGACATCCAAGCATTACAAGTTGTTTAGCAACCTCACGGCCAACGCCGCGATTTGCTCCAGTAACAATCGCAGTATGCATTAAAGCCTCCGTAAGTCAGACCAGCGCATTCCTTAAGAACTCCTTTCGAAGTAAGGCATAAATACTGAAATTCCAAAAGGTGCCTTTCTGATAAAGATAATCTCGAAGTTCGCCCTCTCTCGTCATGCCGGCTTTTTTTAGCACCTGCTCCGCTGCACGATTCGCGCTGATACACCAACCTTCGATCCGATTCAACCCTATTTCCTTGAATGAGTGTTCAAGCACGGTATGGAGGGCCTCAGCCATTATTCCTTTGTGCCAATAATCTCTGGCTAACACAAACCCCACTTGTGCCTTGCCATGTTGCAAGCTGATCTCCAGTAGGTGAATTTGCCCGATGATGGCGTGCTTCTCCTTTAATTCAATCCCCCAGGGACCGTCCCGGCCTTCATGATACTCGCTCAGCACCCCATGTATGTAGTTCTCTGTTTCTGCCAGAGATTGATGCGGTCCCCAGCGCAAATAGCGAGTGACTTCACTATCTGAAGAGTAAACAAAGATATCAGGAATATCACCATTGGTCACTTTTCTCAGAACGAGCCGTGTTGTTTCCAAGCGTGGCAGCTGCTGATAGATATCTTTGACGGTTAGAGTTTGCATCTTTATATCCTGTACATCACTTACTCATGGCAGACACTTCGGCGCGCGGATTAGGAAATAGGCAAATGGGTCACTTGTTGACAGATGTCTCGCAGCCGGGAATATCTTGCAGGCGGTAATAAACGCTTAGCCCGCGCTGTTGCGCCAAGGTCACCATGTAGTCGGCTCCCTGCGAGGCGCCGCCCATTCTTAAGACGCCATTACAGTGAGCGATGAGCCGCTCGGCGATGGGATGAAAGATTTCATTGAAGGCTTCATCGCCCACTTGCTTTGATCCGGCAAGGTGGACCAGTGGCAAGGCAAACCATTCCCCCAGCACTGGAACGTGGCCTGCCCGGAAAATGGGCAAGGCTAGGGCTTCCATCGCGGCGACATTGGCCGCCATTTTCGTGGGATCATCGCCCGTTCCCGAGCGGTAGGGTCCGGCGATTAAGTTCATCAATGAAGGTGAAGTGTCTGACATCATAG